>DATDHA010000331.1:0-4110 GCA_036521815.1 Alphaproteobacteria bacterium
GGGACGTAGAATAGAACGTGCCCCTCGGCCGCATAGGCATAGCCGCCGGCGATAAGCCGCTCGATCATCGCGATCATCTCGGGGATATGCTCGGTCGCGCGCGGCTCGCGCGTCGGCGCCAACGCGCCGAGTGCCGCCATATCAGCATGGAACGCCTCGGTCGTGCGCCGCGTCAGCACCTCGATCGGCTCGCCACTCTCCCGAGCACCATTGATGATCTTGTCATCGATATCCGTGATGTTGCGGACATAGACGACGTGCTCGGCCCCGTAATGCAAGCGCAACAGGCGAAAGAGCAAATCGAAAGCGACGACCATTCGTCCATTGCCGATATGCGCGAAATCATAGACCGTCGGACCGCAGGCATAGAGGCGCACCCGTGCGGGATCGATTGGCGTGAAGATTTCCTTCTTGCGGCTGAGCGTGTTGTGGAGAACGAGCGGCACGGCGGCTCCCAGAAGGATTGCGTGAAATTCGACCGCTCACTCCTAGCAAATACGGCGCCAGCGGTCGATGCCGCTATTGTTCGACGATCCGAAACGAGTCGAGGAATCGCGCGATGCCGGGGCCTTCCTCGAATCCCGGCGAGGTCAACACCATAAGCGTATATTGCCGGTCGCCCAAGACGTAGACCCTGAGCTTCGCAACGCCACCCGCTTGACCCGCTGTTTCGGGCAAATCCAGCGTGGCTTCGCGCGCCGTGCCGCCGGCGAGTGCGAGCGCCTTCTCGCTGCGGATTTTTGCGCCGTATTCCTTTATGAGCGTGTCGCGCGCGACGTCGATGACCTTGTCCGCACTCGCGCGCGCCATGGTTCCCGGCGGGAAAACGAGGTACGAGACGCTGAAGGTGACCGGCGTGCGCTCGAGGACATATTGCCGGAACGTCGTCCCGCTTGGGTCCGTGTTGTGGCTGACGATATGGGGCTGGCCCGGCATCGTTACCGTGAAATCCGCGTCGGGTATGCGGACGTCACGCCAGATGTCTTGCGCGGATGCCGCAATGCCGAGCCAGAGCAGCATGAGGCCCGCGACGATGCCGCACAATCCCCCGTGAGCGGATGCCCACCTGGTCATGCGCCCCCGCTTTGAGCCACGCTCATGGGCCGAGAATCTTAAAGGAGTTGTGAAAGCGCACTGCGTCAGCACTCTTTTCGCTGCCTTGCGGACCGCCCGTGATCGTCTGATAGAGCCGGTCGCGCACCAGATAAATGCGATACATCTGCGTATAGCCGCCATCGTCGGCGAAGACGATTTCTCGTCCGGGGTGATTGTCGAGGGCGATGCGCTTGTCCACGAGCACTTTCACCGGCTGTCCCACGACCAGGTTGTTTCGTGCCTGGTCGAGGATGCGCTGAGGGTCCTTGCCGGCGAACGACTTGGGAGCAAAGTCGTCGAAGCTCACGACGTAGGTTGCGCCAGCGAGGTCGACGACGAATTCGTGGGCGATCACCGAACCCTGGCCGGGAGGATCGGCGCGCTCCTTGGGCGTGCCGGGGAAGAGAGCCGTGAACTTGCCGCCTTCCGAACGATACTGGACCCATTTTTCGGCGGCTGAACCGACAGCAGACAAGCAGCAAACGACGCAGGCGATGGCGAGGATGCGCAGTGGCACCGGATTTATCCCCCGATCAAATCTCATCCCGTCGAGCGACGACCGCCGCGTCGCGGGCAATCCATCATGCCGGCTGAGGCTGGGCCTGCGCCTCGGCGTTGGCGCCGAATTGGCGATGGAGTTCCTTGAGTTGCAAAACAAACCTGTCAAAATCGATCACTTCCGCGAACGCGCGGCGAGGCACCATTCGGCCCGTGCTTTGCGAATAATAGACGTAAGCGCCGTGCTCGTCCGCTCCAAGGCCCGCGAGGCCGCGCCAGCGTATCAAGAGCTCCAGGTATTCCGTGATGAACCGAATGCCCGCCTCGGTCACTTCGACGCGCGTCGGCTGGAAGTGAAGCGCGTATATCGGGCGATCCAACTGGCGCTTCTGTCGACGGCGCCAAATCCACCACCACAACTTTTTTTCGAAGTAAAGGCCCAAGATCAGAATCGCCGCATAAATGACCGCGATCAAAATATTGGTCAAGCTCGTGAAACCGCCCTGCACCCACCGCTGCGATATGACGATCGCAAGGAATACGAGCAAGGCGACGTATGCTAAATAAATCCAGCTCCATCTCCTCCGTGCGCCGCTGAAACGCGGATGCAACCCGGTATAGCGGCTCCAGTGCAACATGTCCTCTTTCGTCAAGGTGTATTCCAGGGCCCGCATCGCGAATGTCATTTCGGCTGAACTCCTCGGCGTTTCCCACGGCACTGATTTACCACCGTTGGTGACGATGGTCGGGTTCAACCACCGATAGCACGCCTTACGCCGTCTCGCCAAGAAGTCGAGCCGAAGCCTTCGTACGGCCGATGAGGGGGAGGAGTTGGGCGAGTTCGGGGCCGCGCTCGCGCCCGGTGAGTGCCAACCGCAAGGGATGGAAGAGCGCCTTCCCGCTCCGCCCCGTCGCACCCTTGATCGCGTTCGTCCACGCGGCCCAGCTCCCATGGTTCCACGGCTCGGGCGGCAGCAGGCTTGCCGCCGTGCGCGCGAATGCCGCGTCCTCGATAAGCGGGGCGATATCGCCATGGATGATGCGCCACCAGACCGCCGCATCGTCGAGCCGTGCCAGGTTGCCGCGCACTGCCTCCCAAAAGGCACGGTCGGCACCGTGAAGCCCGAGCGCTTCGAGCCGGTCGGCAACCGCATCGAATGCCGTCATATGGAGAAGACGCGCATTGAGGCGATTGAGCTCCTCGACATCGAATTTCGGCGTCGAGCGGCCGAAATGGGAAAGGTCGAACTCGGCCACCAGCTCATCGAGCGTGTGGCGCGGCTCGATTGCATCGGAGGTGCCGAGTTTGGCGAGCAGGCTGTTGAGCGCCATCGGCTCGATCCCGCTCGAGCGGAACTCGCCCAATGAGAGGCTGCCGAGGCGCTTCGAAAAACCCGCACCGCTCGCATCGGTGAGAAGCGGGAGGTGTGCGAAATGAAGTGCCCCGACGTCGCCGCCAAGTGCCTCGAAGAGTTCGATATGCGGGGCTGTGTTCGTGACGTGATCCTCGCCCCGGATCACGTGGGTGATGCCGAAGTCGATGTCGTCCACCACGGACGCAAGCATGTAAAGCGGCCTGCCGTCGGCGCGGACGAGCACGGGGTCGGAGAAGTGGCCGGGCTCGAAGCGCACCTTGCCGCGCACAAGATCGTCCCACTCGACGGGCCGGTCCGTGAGGCGGAAGCGAAAATGGGGCAGCCGCCCCTCGCCCTCGAGCCGGCACTTTTCGGCATCGGAGAGCTTGAGTGCCGAGCGGTCGTAGACCGGCGGCAGGCGCCGGGAGAGCCGCGTCTTGCGCATGAGTTCGAGCTCTTCCGGCGTCTCGTAGCACGGATAGAGCCGGCCCATCGCGGTGAGCTTTCGTGTCGCTTCGTGATAGCGACCGAGCCGATCGGACTGGCGCGCGAACCGATCCCAGACGAGGCCGAGCCATGCGAGATCGCGCTCGATCGCCTCGGCGTAGGCGTGGGTCGATCGCTCGTCGTCGGTATCGTCGATGCGCAGGAGGAAGGTGCCGCCATGTTTGCGCGCGAAGAGCCAATTGACGAGCGCTGGACGGCCGTTGCCGACATGGAGCCGGCCGGTGGGGCTCGGCGCTATTCGAACGGCGACCGCCATGCCCCGGAACCTAGCCTATGAAGCGGTTGGTGATGGGATAGCGCCGGTCGCGCCCGAAGGCGCGGCGGGTGAGCTTGACGCCGGGTGGTGCCTGGCGGCGCTTGTACTCCGCCCGATCCAGCATCCGCCACACCTTCACGACGGTTTCGCGGTCGAAGCCCTTGGCGACGATCTCTTCGGGGCGCATCTCGCGCTCGATCAGACATTGGAGGATGCCGTCGAGAATTTCGTAGGGCGGAAGCGTGTCCTGATCGAGCTGGTTGGTCTTGAGCTCCGCAGTCGGCGCCTTGGTGAGGACGCGCTCCGGAATCACGCGCCCGGCGGGGCCGAGTGCGCCTTCTGGGTGCACTTGATTGCGCCAGCGCGAAAGTGCATAGACCGTCGTCTTATAGACGTCCT
>DATDHA010000332.1:0-1845 GCA_036521815.1 Alphaproteobacteria bacterium
AAATCCTGCGCGAGGTCATGGTGGGGCGCACGTTCGAGCGGCCGGAGTTCAAGCTGCGCGCGACGGTGACCTGACGCTTAAGCCAGTAGGAGCCCTGAATGAACAAGAAGCGCAATCCGCTCAACCTCAACCCGCTTCAGCTCAAGACGCTCACCCTTCTGCAGGAACTCGCCCACCTGCCGGCGCATGCGAGCGACGGCGGCGACGGACGCATCATGGTCTCGAACCTGCCGGCACCCCACGGCGATCATTTCCATGTCGGCCTCCATGCCGTCCACGCGCGCGACGCGACCGGGCTCTCGAATCCCGCGGTGTTCGCGGCGCTCGAACGGAAAGGGCTGATCCAGTCGATGTATCCCATAGGTGCGGTTCTGACCGCCGATGGCATGACCTACGACACGGGAATGCGCGAGACGATCTTTCACGGCCACCATCACCATTAGAGTGCGACCGGCAAAGCGCCTCGCCCCTCACAAAACCGTCCCGCCTGCCCTACCGCGGACCAGCTCTACCAAAAACCAGCCCTACCAAAGAAACGCGGGAATCGCGGCGGTCGGGATATGGCCGCCGCGCGCGCACGCCTCGGCGAGCGCCTGGGGGTCGGGATGATCGCCGTGGCCGATGCCGAGTTCTTCGGCGTGAATGCCGCCGGTGACGAGCACCGAGTCGATGCCGGCGGCGATCGCCCCGGCGACGTCGGTGCGAAGCGAATCGCCAATGGCGACGATGCGTCGGCGCTCGATGCCCCTGAGCCTTTCGAAGCAAAGCTCGTAGATTTCGGGATGCGGCTTGCCGAAATAGCGCACCTCGCCCCCGAGTGCCTCATAGCGCATGGCGAGCGTGCCGGCACAGAGAATGCGCCTGCCGCCCCGGATCACTTCGAGGTCGGGATTGGCGCAGATCATCGGAAGATGTCTTTCAGCGCCAACGGCGAGTGCCGGCAAATAGACCTCGATCCCGTCATCGTCCCAATCGACACCGGTCGCGAGGATGATATCCGCCTCCTCCATCCGCTCGACCCGGCGCATCTCAAGCCCGCCGAGCATGCCGTGATCGCGCGCCGGCCCCATGAGATAGCATGCCTGGCCGAGCGCTTGGAACCACGGATCGCTGCGCGACTTCATCGCCGCATGGGCCGCCTCGCCCGAGGAGATGAAATCGTCATAGAGCGCGCGCGGGATGCCCATCTTTTCCATGGCGGCCACGATCTCCGAAACCCGGCGCGGCGCATTGGAAAGAAGCAGGACGTGCTTGCCACGGTCCTTCAGGTGCTGAAGCGTATCGGTAACGCCGGGATAGGCGGTAATGCCGTCATGAATGACGCCCCAGAGATCGAGGATGAAGCCGTCATAGCGTGCGACAAGGGCGGCCACTCCGGGATAGAACGGAATTGCCCGGGGTGCCGGTGGATGCTTTTGCGAATGCGATCGGGGCAGGCTCATCGCCGCACCTCTTGCCATGAGTGCCTGCGATTGGGAAGTGCCAAATCGGTGCAATGAGTGGAATGCTAGCGGGCTAGATTTCCCGGCTCGGCCGAGGTTCGCCGAAGAGGAAGCCCTGGGCGTAATCGAGCTGGTAATCGAGAAGCTCGATGAGGCTCTGCTCGCTTTCGACTTTCTCGACAATGAGATCGAGCCCCGTGCGATCGAGCGCACCCTTGAGTGCGCGAAGATCGAGGGTCGGCTTCTCGCCGCGGATGGCCTTGAGCACAAGGGCGGTGTCGAGCTTGACGAAATTGAAATAACGCTCACGCAATGCGCGCACATCGAGGCGCAGGTCGGACACCCTGTCGAGCGAGAAACGGAATCCATAGTTGGCGAGATAGCCAAGTTGGCGCAGCGTCGC
>DATDHA010000333.1:0-7244 GCA_036521815.1 Alphaproteobacteria bacterium
GCCGACTTCGTCGCCTTGTGCGACGAGCTCGGCATCCGCATAAGGCGGGTGGTCTCGATCAACCGGCGCGGCCGCACGCGGGCTTCCAGTCAACCGCGCCGGCTCGCAAACGTCCTCGACGAACAGGCGATCTTTCTGCTCTCGAAAGACTGACCCGCGGCACGACGTGTTGCCGTCACTCGCCGATGGTTCGCGGTCACCCCGGGATCGGCACGTAGACGCGACGGCGCTTGCGGGCACCGCTGACGGGGACTGCGCCGTAGACCTGCTTCGACGCCTCGATCATGACCACACCGGCGAAGGTCTGCAGCCAGCGCTCGCCAAGCTCCTCCCACGCCGGCGCCCACGCCTGCGCGAAGCGGCTCGTCGTCGGCGGCATGAGGAGTGCCGCCGTCGATTGGATCGGCGTGAACATGTTTTCGCGCAGCACGCGGGAGAGCTGACCGACCGTGTAGGGCAAGCCCTGGCCGAACGGCGTGCGGTCGAGCCGCGCCCAAATGCCGCGGCGATTCGGTGCGACGGCGAGAAGCCGCCCGCCGTCCGCCATCACGCGCCAGACCTCGCGCAGGAGAGGGCGTAGCTGCTCGCTATGCTCGAGCGCGTGAACGAGGAGGACACGGTCGACCGACAAGTCGGGAAGCGGCAGATCGGATTCGTCCGCCAGCGACACGAGGCCCGGCTCGTCCGCGGGCCAGCGCATCACGCCCTGAGCGGCCGGCATGATCGCGATTACCCGCTCGGCATCGCCCAGGAAAGGTCGCAAAAAAGGGGTGGCGTAGCCGAACCCGAGTACGCGCTGACCCGCGAGCGATGGCCAGATGCGGCGCACGCGGCGGCGAATCAGCCGGCGCGCCATCTGTCCGAGGCTCGAGCCGTAGAACTCGTGGAGGTCGACGACGTCGCTCACCATGGCGGGCGAGAATAACATAGGTGGATAGCATAGGTGCCATGCGTCGGGCCCGATGGCGGGCAGAGCGGATTGTGATACCCTTCGACACACGACCCAACCGCTTCCCTCCACGATTCCAGGGGCGCCCTATCCCGCCATGTCGATACTGGAAATAAAACTCGTTCCCTGCCTCAAGGATAACTACGCGTATTTGCTTCGCGACCCCGCAGCCGAAGCGACCGGCGTGGTCGATCCGTCGGAAGCGGGCCCCGTCCTCGAAGCACTCGGCGAGCGCGGCTGGAAGTTGACCCATATCCTCAATACGCATCATCACTGGGACCACACGGGCGGCAATCCGGAGCTCAAGGAAAAGACGGGCGCTATCGTGGTTGGACCCAAGGCGGACGAAGCGCGCATCCCGATGATCGACGTGGCACTCGAGGACGGCGAGGCTTGGAAGCTTGGCGACGCGGAGGCGCACATCATCTTCATTCCCGGCCACACCCGCGGCCATATCGCGTTCTGGTTTGCGGAGAGCAAGGCGGTCTTTTGCGGCGACACCCTCTTTGCAATCGGCTGCGGCCGCCTCTTCGAAGGAACGCCGCAGGAGATGTGGCGCTCGCTCGGCAAGCTCCGCGCCCTGCCCGCGGACACGCGCGTCTATTGCGGTCACGAATACACCCAAGCGAATGCGCGTTTTGCGCTTACCGTCGAGCCCGGCAATGAAAAGCTCCGCGCACGCGCCGACGCCGTGAATGCCGCCCGCGCAAAGGGGCTGGCAACCGTCCCATCGACCATCGCCGAGGAAAGGGAGACGAACCCCTTCCTTCGCGCCGATCTGCCGGATCTCGCGCGCGAACTGGGCCTTGCCGGAGCCGATCCGGTGACCGTCTTCGCCGAAGTGCGAAAGCGGAAGGATCGTTTCTGAGCTTCCGCCCGGCAACTGGGTATCGATGAAAAAAATCGGGAGATGTACATGAAGCTGCGTTATTCCTCGGCGTCGCCATATGTCCGCAAGGTCCTCGCCGTCGCCCACGAGACGGGACTCGAGGGCAGGATCGAGCGTGTGCCGACCGCCGTGTGGGCGCCGGACACCGACATCGGCAAGGAGAACCCCCTCGGGAAGGTTCCGGCACTCACGACCGACGAAGGCGACGTGCTCTTCGATTCGCCGGTCATCTGCGAGTATCTCGACAGCCTGCACAAAGGTGCGAAGCTTTTTCCGCCCGCGGGACCCGCGCGCTGGAAGGCCCTCAAGCTGCAAGCGCTCGCGGATGGCATCCTCGACGCGGCGATCCTGCGCCGTCTCGAGGGCACCCAGCGCCCGGCCGAACAGCAATCGAAGAAATGGGCGGAGCGACAAGCCGAAGCCGTCAAGCGGGGCATGGACGCCCTCGCGCGCGATGCGGGGGGCTGGGGCGAGGCGGTCACGATCGGCCAGATCGCGGCGGCCTGCGCTTGCGGCTATCTCGATTTTCGTTTCGGCCACGAGGATTGGCGCCGCGGCCGCGCCGGCCTCGCCGCCTGGTACGAGCGCTTCGCGAAGCGCCCGTCGATCCAGGCGACGGTGCCGCGGGATTGATCGCCGTGGCGGGGCAGTCCCAGGCCGACGCACTCATCGCGGCCCTCGGCCTCGCCCCGCATCCTGAAGGTGGGCACTATCGTGAGATTTATCGCGACCAGGCACCCGATGGCGGCCGCGGCGTGGTCACCGCGATTTATTATCTCCTGAAGGCGGGCGAGCGCTCCCACTGGCACCGTATCGATGCCATCGAGATTTGGCATTACTACGCCGGCGGCACGCTCGAGCTGCGAATATCGGGGGATGGCGAAAGCATTCTCGCCTATCGGCTTGGCCAGCGCATCGAGGCAGGCGAAAACCCCGTCGTCGTGGTGCCCGCCTATGCCTGGCAAAGCGCGGCCCCACTCGGCGCCTATTGCCTCGTCGGCTGCACGGTGGCACCTGCCTTCAGCTTTGCGGGCTTCGAGCTCGCACCGCCAAGCTGGGAACCGGCAATGAGCTGAGGCGGCACCGGGTACCTGAGCCGTTAACTTGGCCAGGCCGCATGTTGAACGAAGAACGCACAACCCGCACCTCGCCGTCGGGCGAGGTGCGAGGTGATTGCGAAGCATTATTCCTCGACGATCAGCTTTCCGTTCACGTCGCCGTGCCCGTCGCCGCAAAAGATGTCGCAGAGATACTCGAAGGTGCCGGCCTTGTCCGGCGTGAAGGCGATCTTCGTGACCTTGCCCTTGTTGACGTCGCCGCGCACGCCGAAATCCGGGATGCTGAAGCCGTGGAGGCGGTCCTCCGACGAGATCTCGATCATCAGCGGAACGCCCTTCTTGGCGTGGATTTCCTTCACGCTGTATTCGAACTTCTTCACCGTCATCTTGACGACTTGCGGTGCAGGCGCTGCACCCACGCTCGCCGTCGCGGCGGCAATCGCAACGAAGGCTGCCGCGCCGCTCAATACAGTCGGAATGCGTCGAAACATGCTCGGCTTCTCCATTCAAAGGTCTAACGCATCGATGGTTCCGCTAGCGCGGTCCCGTGGGCGGTATGGTTCCGCTAGCGCGGTCCCGTGGGCGGTGCTGCCTGAACAATGGCTCGGCCCGCCCGATGTCTATTGGACCGGGCGGACGCGCAAAAAATTCCCGCATCGCGACAAACGCCCTCGCCCAAGCACAGTCGCGGCGCGCTCAGCCCATGCTGCAAATCAGGCAGCGTAATGGGTGCCAAAGAATGAAGCCCCCGCCGGGGGAGGCGAGGGCTTCTTCTTGGGTCCGCCCAGAAATCCGCGTTGACATAGCGGGGGAGCGGATATGCACACCTGGAACCAACTCGCGTTCGAGACAGCGAGCGCCGAAGCGGACCCTGGGGGACTCTTACTCCTCGACGATGAGCTTTCCGTTCACGTCCTCGTGCCCATCGCCACAGAAGATGTCGCAGAGATAGTCGAATTCGCCGGCCTTGTCCGCCGTGAACGCGACGCGCACGACCTTTCCCGGATTGACGTCGGCGCGCACGTTGAAGTCCGGCAGGCTGAAACCATGCTGCCGATCCTGGCTCGTAATCTCGATCACGACGGGCGTGCCCTTCTTGACGGTGATTTGCTTCAAGCTGTATTCGAACTTCTTCACCGTCAATTTGATGGTCTGCGGCTCCGGTGCCGCACCCACCGTCGCCGTCGCCGCCGCGATGGCGGCGAAAGCGACAGCACTGGCGAGCCCGATTGCTATACGGCGTAACCCGATCATCGTGCGCCCTTAGGCCTTCACGACGGGGAACTCGACGATCTCGATCTCCGCGTCCTTGAGCTGGTCTTCGACCCCGCGGAAGCCAAGGCCCTTATAGGGTGCAGCGGCATCCCACGGAATTGGAGCCTTCTTCGGCACCGAATGCGCGACCGGGAGCGGGAACATCAGGCCCTTCGCCGCATGATGGGCAATGTGGCCCGTCATGAAGTGATTTTCCTGATGGATATGGCCATAGAAGACCGTCACATGCGGGAACGGCATGAGCATGTCGATCGCCTTCTGGCCGTCCGGTGTGGCCCAATCCCAGTCCGCCGCGAGATCGAAGAGTGGGCGGTGCGTGAAGACGACGATCTGCTGGTTCTTCTTGACCTTCTTGAGGTCCGCAGCCAGCCAGGCAAGCTGCTTTTCGCCGATCAATGCCTTCGGATCGGAGACGTTGTCGATCGCGATGAAGTGGACACCCTTGTGATCGAACGAATAGTATGTGAGCTTGTGGAAGTGCTTCTTGAAGGCCGCACCATTGTCGAGCGAAGCGTCGTGCTCACCTGCGAGGAAATAGATCCTGTGACCCTTGAGGCCCTTGAGGATGATCCCCTTGGCCTCGACCATGCGGCGCTCGCGCTCCTTGTCGTCGTCGGTCGTGTGGGTGATGTCGCCGGTGAAGACGATAAAGTCAGGCTTTTCGGGCAGCGCGTTCACCGCGTCGATCGCCTTGGGCAGGGTACCCTTGGGGTCCGGATTGACCTTGTCGCCGGTGAAGCCCCAGTGGGTATCGGAAAGTTGCACGAAGTAGAATTCGCCTTTTTGCGCCGCAGCGGCACTCGACACATAGCCGGGCAATGACGAGGCGAACACAGCGCCGCCGCCCACGCCGGCCAGCTTCATAAAGTCGCGTTTTGTGATATTGGCTGCCATAGCCGTCTCCTTGGTTCTGCTGACGTTCTTGCCGGTCTCGAATGATTTCCCAGCCGGTCTCGAGTGATTCCCAAGATTGAGAAGCCGTGCACCGGCTCCAACGCGGGTCCCACCCTCGACCAAGGGGTGCACGTTCGGCGGGGAAACCGGCCCAACGCCGATCGGTAAGTGGATGACTTTGGCGGGCGGCGAAAAATTCCCGCTTCACGGAACCGTGTTCGGTGTTAAGAAAGCCTCGGCTGAGGGGAATAATTCCCAGTCGTTTTGGGTATAATTATGACAGTCGGAGACGATAGGGGCATGCCGGGCGACAGCAAGCGGGCTCGCTTCGAGCGCGAGATGCTTCCTCATCTGGATGCCGCGTACAATTTGGCGCGCTGGATCTTGAGGGGAAGCGAGGATGCTCAGGACGTGACCCAGGAGGCAATTCTTCGGGCCTTCAAGTATTTCGACGGATTTCACGGAGGAAACGCCAAGGCGTGGTTGCTGAGTATCGTAAGGAACGGTTGCTACAGTTGGATCAAGAGTCGGCCGAAGACCGAATCGATGAGCGAGGATGACGAGGGGCGGCTGAACCCCGAGCACGAACGGGCCCTTGAGGCGGCCGGACACGGGATGCCGTCGCCTGAAGCCCGCGCGATCGAAAAGGCCGATCGCAAGCTGCTTCAGGAGGGCCTCCTGGAACTTCCGACCGACTATCGTGAAATCCTGATCCTGCGGGAGATCGAGGAGTTGAGCTACAAGGAGATCAGCGAGATCGCGAAAATCCCGATCGGCACCGTCATGTCGCGCCTGTCGCGAGCGCGTGCGCTCTTGCAGCAAAAGCTCGTGAGCCGGCGCACCGACCAGGACGGCACGACGCGAGCCGGAGTGGCACGATGAATTGCGTCGACGCACGCACGCTGATCGATGCCTATGCGGACGGCGAGCTCGGGGTCGAGCGGAGCCTCGAGCTCGAAAAGCATCTCGAGACTTGCCCGAGCTGCCCGGCCGAGCTCGAGAGCCGACGTGCCCTCGGTTCGGCCTTGCGCGAGAAGCTCGACTACCACACGGCACCCTTGGCACTTCACCGGGCCATCCGTGACGAACTCGGACGCGACGAGGGGGCCGTGCTGCGCACCCCTGCCTCGCAACGCCAGCGTCCGCACGCGTGGCTGCGCATGGCCGCCTCGGTCGTCCTTGTGGCGGGGCTGAGCTCGGCACTCACCTATTACTACGCCGGACCCGGAGGTGCGGACGCGACCTCCGACGAGATTTTCGCGAGCCACGTGCGCGCGATGCAGTCGGACAACCGCCTGATCGATGTCGTTTCCACGGACGAGCACACGGTCAAACCCTGGCTCGATGCCAGACTGGATTTCGGGGTCCCGGTCAAGGACGTCACGGCCTATGGCTTCGCCCTCGTTGGCGGGCGCATCGATTACATCGGCGGACGCACCGTGGCGGCCCTGGTCTATCACTATCAGAAGCACGTCATCACGCT
The DNA here is from genome assembly GCA_036521815.1 of Alphaproteobacteria bacterium. Classification (GTDB taxonomy): domain Bacteria; phylum Pseudomonadota; class Alphaproteobacteria; order JACZXZ01; family JACZXZ01; genus DATDHA01. The sequence continues at coordinate 6,549 of DATDHA010000333.1, forward strand.
TTTCATCTGGCCGAGCGACGGCCGCGTGCGCCCGATCCGCACGAGTGTGCGGCGCGGCGAGAATATCGCCGAATGGTCGGACGGCTCGATGACCTACTGGGCGATTTCGGATGTCGCGAGCGGTGTCTTCCTCGAATTCAGCGAGCGTTTCCAGGCGGCCGAGCCGGTGCCGGAGACCGGAGCGCCGCCGACAAAGAAACCGTAGCGCCAGCGACAAGGCAACAGTAGTGCCCGTGTCGCGGCAGGCGTTCAATACATATGCTGGCCGCCGTTGATCGAAATCGTCGATCCCGTGAGGAAGGTGGCATCGTCCGAGACGAGGAACAGCACGCCCCGCGCGATCTCCTCGGCGTGGCCGAGACGGCCGATCGGGATCCGCGCCACGATCTTCTCCAACACGTTCGGCGGCACCGCGCGCACCATCTCGGTGTCGATATAGCCGGGTGCGATGGCGTTCACCGTGATTCCCTTGGCAGCTCCTTCCTGCGCGAGCGCTTTGGTGAAGCCGTGAATGCCGGACTTTGCCGCGGCGTAATTGACCTGGCCGTATTGGCCCGCCTGCCCGTTCACCGATCCGATGTTCACGATGCGCCCGAAGTTCCGCGCACGCATGCCCTCGATCACGACCCGGCACATATTGAAGCAGGATGTCAGGTTGGTCGAGATTACCGCCGCCCATTGCTCCGGCGTCATGCG
>DATDHA010000334.1:0-2192 GCA_036521815.1 Alphaproteobacteria bacterium
TCTATTTTATCGCAGCACGTGGCAGAATGACCGCAGGCGGCGCATCGACCTCAAGCGATGGGTGTTGCGATGAAGGTTGGGCTTCTGCTGGCGGCACTTGGTGCGGTGCAATTCAGTATGGCGGCAAGTGCCCAATCGACCAACATGATCATTCAAGAAAGGAACATGCTGATCCTGAACGGCTTGGCCGGCGTGCCCAATGTCGTCGAAGGAAACGGCAAGATCACTACGGAGGATCGAAGGATCGGCGCCGTCACGGAAGTCAGGATCGACGGCGCCTTCGACGTCACGGTCACCGTCGGGCCAGCCCCCTCGCTGACGCTCGAGGGGGACGAGAACGTGCTCGCGATCATCAAGACCGAAGAGTCCGGCAAGCTCTTGCGGATCTATCCCGACGGCTCCTACAGCACGCGCTCGTCGCTCAAGGTCGCATTGACGCTTCCCGAGCTCGTCAGGCTCTCCTCAAGCGGCAGCTCGACGATTGCGGCCTCCGGATTCGACCAGGAGCGCTTCCAGCTCGACCTCAATGGTTCCTCGAAGGCGGCCCTTGCCGGGAAGGTGCAAAGCTTTGCTGGCACCATCAGCGGTTCGGGGAGCTTGAGTGCTGAAAAGCTCGATGCGGATTCCGTCGCGATCGACATTTCCGGGGCGGGCAAATGCACGGCGACCGCTCACCGGAGCGTTGTTGCCAATATCTCCGGTGCTGGCGCCATAACCGTCCACGGCAATCCGCCCGAGCGCGACACCCATGTGAGCGGTGCGGGGAAAATTTCCTTCCTGAATTGAAAGGGCGATGAAACGACCGCGCGATGTCCGGCTTGCAGCCCAGCCTTCGAGACGGCGCTGCGCGCGTCTCGAAGGACGAGGTCACGTTGTGGTAATTCGCGATGCCAAGAAGTAGTGTCCGTGGCGGAGAATTGCAGCCGCGATGCAGTGGGCCGTCATTTCGGAGACAACGATGAAACTGAGCGAAGCCCGACTCGGAGATTTCGGACGCAATGGCTTTCTCGTGCTGCCGAGCCTCTTTTCAGCATACGAGGTGGCGATCTTGCGCGCGGCCCTCGATGCTGCAATCGCGCAGGACTCGCTTGCCAACATCCGCGAGAAGGGGAGCGGGGAGGTGCGCACGGCGATGGCGCTTCACCTACGCAGCCCCGTCTTCGAGAGGCTCGTGCGTCATCCGCGCCTCCTCGAACCGGCGTTCCAGCTCCTCGGCGAGGAATTTTACGCCCAGCAGGTTAAGGTCAACGTGAAGGCGGCCTTCGACGGCGAAGCCTGGCAATGGCACTACGATTTCGCGACCCACCATCGCGAGGACGGCGTGCCGAAGCCGTTGGCGCTCAATCTCCACATTTTCCTCGACGACGTGAACGAGTTCAACGGGCCGCTCTATTTCATTGCCGGCTCCCATCGCCATGGACCCGCACCGGCGGAGCTCGACACGACCTCGACGAGCTATCCGCTCTGGTGCGTGGGGCGCGACACCGTCGCCGAGCTGGTTTCAGAGGCGGGATTGTATTCCGCGACCGGCCCCGCGGGTACTGCACTCATCTTCGGCGATTGTCTCGTGCACGCGAGCCCGCCCAACCTCTCGCCGTGGGACAGGCGCATCTTTTCGCTGATCGTCAATCCCGTCTCGAACCGGCAGACGACGATGCAACGGCCAGATTTCAAGCATCACCGGGATTTCACGCCGCTTGAGCCGCTCTCCGACGATTGTCTTCTGGTCATGCGCGCGGCGTAAGGGCGCCGGCAGGCGAGGGTACCTGGCTCACTCCCCTTCGAGGAGGGCGCGGCCGGTGGCAGTCAGCTTGCAGACGAGCCAATCGGGCTTCAGGGGGTTCTTGAACCACGGCTCGGCCCAGCCATTCTCGACGCAGCTTCGGATCGTGCGCCGGTCGACGCGTTGGCCCTCTCCGTCGAAAAGTGGAAGCTTGCCGCCCGGCTGATCGAGACCGCGAATGAGCCAGCTCCGCTGCGCCCCGCTCAATTTCGATGAGTGAGCCGGATGTGTCGGCCGGTTGCGCCCTTTCGCGGTCGGCAGCTTCACGACGTTTTCCGTCTCGCGCATCGTTCCCCCAGAGCGGCAGTTTTCTTGGTGCCGCATCTTAGCGCAGATCGCTCATCGGCGGTAGAGCGGGGAGCGGCCCATCACGCGGAAAATGACCTGATGGCGTTCAGTCCGCTTCCGC
>DATDHA010000335.1:0-2276 GCA_036521815.1 Alphaproteobacteria bacterium
GCCGGTCTCGACGTTTTCGTGACCGAGCCGCCGTCGCTCGACCATCCGCTGCATGGTTTCGACAACGTGCTGCTGACGCCGCACAATGCCGGGGTCACGCGCCAGGCCTATCGCTCGATGGCCGAGGGAGCGGCACGACAATGGCTCGCCATCCTCAAGGGCGAGCGCCCGCCCCGCCTGTTGAACCCGGAGGCGTGGGTGGCGTTCCGCGAGCGCTATGAACAACTCATCGGATATCAACCCGTGAGATGATCGGCCGTCAATGCGCCCGGGATGAGGGTGCCGTGCTTCGCTTCGTCATGCGCAGGACGAGCGCTAAGACCGCAAGCATGATCGTTGCGCCCGCGACGTAGGGCGCGTTGCGACCGAAGGCTGCGAAGAGGACCCCCGCGAAGGCAGGCCCGGCGATCCGCGCGAGACTAGCGGCCGATTGGGAAACGCCGAGCACGCCGCCTCGTTGATCCTTCGCCGCCGCGAGCGAGATCAAGCTGCTGAGTGAGGGGTTGTTGACGCCCATTCCATAAGCGAGCAGCGCCATGGCCGCGAGAAGCAGCGGTAACGCGTGCACCAAGGGGATCAGCGCCAAGCCGGCGCCGATGCTCAAGACGCCCTGCATCACCAGCCGCCGCTCCCCGAATTGACGCGCGAGCCTTCGAATGAGCCCACCCTGGACGACGGCTGCAAGCACACCCGTATACGCGAAGAGGTAGCCGTTCTGGGCGGCGCCCCAGCCGAAGGTGCGCTCCGACCAAAGTGCGAAGGTCGATTCCATGATCGCGACGACGAACGTCACGAGAAAAAAGACGACGACGAGCGTGCGCAGCTCGGGCTTGCCGAACGCCTCGGCGAGAAGCCCGAAGCGGCCCGGCCGGCGATTGTCCGCGTTCGCCGATCTCGTGGCCGGATCGAGAGATTCCTCGAGGATGAAAATCGCCAACAGGAGCGCCGTGAGCGACAGAGCGGCAGCACTCAGGGCGGGTAGGGTGAAGTTCGGGTCGCGCGGATCGGATCCGGCGAGCAGCCCGCCCAAGGCCGGGCCCACGATGAATCCGAGCCCGAATGCTGCACCCACGACACCCATGCCCTGCGCGCGCTGTTCGGGTGCCGTCACGTCCGCGATATAGGCTTGCGCCGCCGCAAGATTGCCGGCCATGGCCCCGGCAAAGGCGCGCGCCGCGATCAATTGCCAAAGTGCACCCACGAAGCCCATCCAGACGTACGATGCGGAGAGCCCCGCGAGGCTGACGATGAGGACTGTCTTCCGGCCGTGACGATCGCTCAATCGGCCCCACATCGGCGCGAAGATGAATTGAGTGAAGGAATAAGATGCCATCAGCAGCGTGACGACTTCCGGTGACGCTTGAAAATGCTCGGCATAAAACGGCAACAGCGGAATGACGATGCCGAAGCCGATGAGATCCACGAAGACGGTCAGGAAGATCGCAGCGAGGGGAGTAACGCGTTTCATGCAGGGCTTATCATATGTGGCCGGGCACCGGGCGAAGGGGCAAAAATCGTCGCTTTCCGCACGGCTGGCAAGCGTGACCTTCCGACTTCGGGCGCGGTCGAATGCGGCGCGTCGAAACGCACCGAAGACGGTTCGCCGCCTGCTCTCCCATATGACAAAAATTTAATGTTTTCAGGCACGCCGACCTGATCATGTCGACCGCTGCGCGGGGCTGCACTGAAGGGTGCCGCCGCGGCCACCCGCGGTTGCACGCACCTCTTGTTCCGGGGGTGCTTCATGCTATTGTCACTGCCGTTCCGGGCATTCTGCGGGGGCGGAAGGTATATGCGGAAAATATATGATGCGGGGGACGATGCTCGCGGCCAACTTGACGACTAAACAGACGGAGGCACGCTCATGACTCGCAAGCAAGTTCTCACGATCGCCGGCGCAGCCATTCTTTTCGGCATCGGATCGGCCGCATTCGCCGCCGATGCATCGAAGGAGATTTCGACCGCGGCGACCCATGCCGGCTATGCGGCGGACGCGACGGAGATGAAGACAGCGCAAGCCCATCTCCGTCATACGATCAATTGCCTGGTCGGCCCGAACGGTGCGGGCTTCGACGCGACCCAGGCGAATCCCTGCAAGGATCAGGGTGCCGGCGCCATTCCCGATACGAGCGACGCTGCGAAAAAAATGTCGCTTCAAGCCGCGGTTGCAAAGGCGATGGATGGCCTCAAGCAGACCGACCTTGCGGCGGCGAAAAAGGACGGTGCGGACGCCAAGGCGATCCTGATGAAGGTATCGAATTGAGGATATCCTCCTC
>DATDHA010000336.1:0-5832 GCA_036521815.1 Alphaproteobacteria bacterium
CAGTATCACGCTCGAATAGGCGTCGGCGACGATCAGGCCGCACTCCTCCGGCAAGATCGCCTGGGGAAAGCTTTCGGGTACCGCGAAATAAAAGCTGTCGCAAAAGGGCAGATATTCCGGCCATTTGAGGTCGCTGCGGAAATCGGCCTCGGAGGTCTTGATTTCGACGATCACGACGTCGCCCGCCCCGCTCACCCCGATCACGTCCGCGCGCCGGCCGGTGTTGAGCGTGAATTCCACGAGTGTGCCGTAGCCGAGGGCTGCGAGCGTGCGGGACACGCCGCGCGCCAGCCGGATCGCCTCACGGGTATCGCTCGAATCGGACATTGGTCGCCACGCTGCCGATGACGCCGCCCATAAGCCTTACCCGCCCGAGTGCGCTTGGACAAGCGCTCCCTTTTCCAGTACGTCGCCCTGCCAACACGCGGCACGTTACGGCGACGACGATGATCGGCGGAGGCTAGCGGGTCTCGGCCGTAGATGCCGTCGCCCGGCCGCGATTGGGCGATGCCGCTTCAGCTAAAGCGGCATATAACCGCGCAGCCACAGCCAGAGGCCGGCGATCGACATCGATAGGACGGTTATCGGCACGCCGGAGCGCGCGTGATCGCGAAAGGAGATGCGCACGCCCGACGTCTCCGCGCGCTCGGCGACGATCAGGTTCGCGAGACTGCCGACGAGAAGGAAATTTCCCGCGAGTGTCGAGAGCACCGCAAGTCCCACGAGTGCACCCTCGGGAATTTCGTGCCAGACCCTGAGGATCATGACGACCGCCGGGACGTTGCCGATCGAATTGCTGACGAGCAATGCGACCGCTGCCATGAGCGTAACACGGGCGGGGAGGAGCCCGTGTGCGGCAAGCCATGTCACGGCGTCTTCGGTGAATCCGGTTCGGGCAAAAGCGTCGTTCACCACGAAGAGGCCGGCGAAGAGCACAAGGAGCGGAAAATCGATGTCGTCGAGCAGCCATCGACTCGGCACGGTACGGCTGACGACGAGGCACGCCGCAACGAGGAGTGCCGAAACCTCCCGCGGCAGGGGAGTCGTGAAGAGCGCGAGAAGGGCCAGGATCGCCAAAATGCAGATGGTGGTCTGACGGCGGCTGAAGGCCGGGCGTTCGACTTCGACGTCGATTGGGTTGGCATCGAGCGTGCTGCGCCAGATGAGCGCGATGCAAATGAAGGAAATGACGAGGCCCGCGACCGCCGGCACCGCCGCCGCCGCAATATAGGACCAAAAGCCGAGTGCCCCGACTTGGCCGATGAGGATATTTTGCGGATTTCCGATGAGTGTCGCGGCCGAGCCTGCGTTGCTCGCCGCCGCGAGCCCCAGGAGAAACGGGCGCGGATCGAGCTTGCGCAACGCGAGCCCCGCGCACAAGAGCGGGGTCATGGCGAAGACGACGATGTCGTTCACGAGCAACGCCGACAACAATCCGGAAACGGCGATGGTCAGTGCCAGAAGTCGCCGCGGTCGGCCCGCCTGGCGGGCGATCCATGCGGCAACGGCGCCATAAAACCCCGCGGCGCTGAAGCGCGCGGAGAGGATCATCAACCCGCCCAAAAGCAGGAGCGTTGGGAAATGTATCGCGCCCGCCAAACCGGCGGCGGGTGCAGCCCCCGTCGCAACGAGCACCACCGCCGCAATCATCGCGATCCCCGAGCGGTCGACCTTCAATCCGGGAAGGCGCCCAAGCGCCATTCCGATATAGGTCAGTGCGAATAGGCTCGTGACGAAGAGGCGCATGACGGCAAGCTCCGAGGCGGCGGCCGCGGCCGGTGCGGAGCCTGCCCGGAAGTGTCGGGAGGTGCAAGTGGCGGCGTTGCGCGCTTAAGCGGCCGCCGGGTTATGCCGTCGCGTAGGGCACACGTGCGCCCAACTGGCGCGACAACTGGCTGATGAGCCGCTCAAGGATCGGCGGGCAGGCCGCATTGTGCTCCCGCGCCAGCCGCTCCACGACCCTTCTCGAATGATCCTGGCTCCAGCTTTCCTGCTTTACGTTCTTGACGTCGCTGATCGATTCGACGGCGCTGCGGAAGGCTCGGAAAAGCTCGGGCGGGTGTCCCGCCTTCGTATAGATCGCCTTGAAGCCGAATTGACCCTGATCGTAGATGAGGGGGGTGGCGTTCTCGATGGGAACGCCTGCGAGCCGTGCCGTAGCAACGGCGAAGAAATGCCCGTCGCCCAGGCAAAGTGCGCGCAGCAGGATCGTCGGCGAGAGCTTGCCCTTTTCGTATAGCTCGTCCACGAGACGCTCGACCTCCGCGACGCGCGGGTCCGAAATCACGCGCTCGAGGAGTGCCCCGTCGCCCGCCTGGCGCGAAAGCTCGTGGGCGACATTCCAGGACAATCCGTGGCGCTCGACGAGGTGCTTGCGCAGCGAGTCCGACACCGTCTCGATCAGCCGCGCGGTCACCGCGAGCGGAAGCGTTGCCCGCTTGATGAGCAGGCTATTCATCGCTTCGTCGCCGTGGAAACGGTCCACCACCTTGTGCAGGGATTTTTCGCCGATCATCGCACTCTGGTTTTCAAGAAGGCTCGACACGACGACCGGCTTGCCGGTGTCGACGAGTGCTTCGGAGACGCGTTCGGTGACGTTCTCCCGTTTTGCGATCGCAACCTGCTTGGCGGTGTTGCCCTGGCGGACGAGGGCGAGGAGGTCGTCTTCGCTCAGGACGGGCGAGAACCGGATCACGGGAAGTGCCACCGATTCGATATCCGAGGCGAGCGTGCGCGCGAGCGACGGTGAAATCGAGGGGATCGATTTCACCTGCTCGGCAAGCACTTCGCGCACCTGGCGCTCGACGTCCTTGGCCAGGTGCTCGAGGATTTCGAGTGCGATGCCGCGCTCGTGCTCGCTCATCGCGACATCGGCGAGTTCGTGCGCGACTTCGTTCGCGGTCGCGGCGCGCCGCTCGGTCGAGGGATCGGCGGCAAGCGCTTCGCGCAAGATCGTCAGTCTGGATGTTGGCATGCTTTGCTCCGCCGTCCTGGCCGCCCCCGCCCTGAACGCCCCGATGTTGAACGCCCCGACTTTGAATGTCGCAATCGGGATTTTCATTAATCGACGTAAATATCGAGTTAAGGGCGGGAGGCCGATGTTCGCTCGGGACTCCGCTGGGGCCGGCCTCGGGAAAAGAGGACGCAAAAGCCTTTCGCTTTCGCGCGGCGAATAGGCATGCGAATGTGGCGCTGGAATGATCGGCTGGTCCAAGATCGCATTGCCATTGGCCTTGGCGACGATCGGGCTCTGCCTCTCGGCGGAACCCGGAATGTCCGCGGGACCTCAATCGGGGGAAGCGCCGGCTCGATACTGCAATCGCATCGTGAACGACGACACCTTGCGAACGCCGCCAAGCTCGATGATGGCGGCGGTGCAGCACCTCTTGCACGTCGGTTCGGACTATCCGCGGAGGGCTGCGTATTACCGATGCGCGGATGGAAATGTGATGCTCTGCATCGTCGGCGCCAATTTGCCCTGCGGCAAGGCAAACACAAGTACGTCGCTGCCGGCCCAGCCGAGTGGTGTCGGGCGAACCCGAACGCCGACTTCATCCCGATGGCGGTCACCGGGCATGACAGCATCTATCGCTGGCGATGCGTGGACGGTGCTGCCACCGCAGGGGAGAAGATCGGTGCCGTCGACGAGCGCGGATTCTTCGCCGACTATTGGAAAGCGCTCAGATGACGCGCCGTGACGGGGACCGGGAACTCGAGAGAGCCGCACGGGCTGGATCGCGATCTAGCGCTTACCTCTCCCAATTTTGCCGTCTCTACTGCAGTCCAGGTTCTCGCGATTTGACAGTCCAAAAAACGCGGAATTGCCCGAGATGGGGCGTCCTTGTGCGCCTCGATCCCGGCTAAAGCTATGATAACACTGATTTTTCTCGTACCTTGGCGAATAACGAAACGATACAGTTGCGTTTAGTTTAAAACTCGGCTATGATCCACTCTGCAAGCTGCTGATAGGCCCAAGGCCCCATAGGCCCCATCGGCCCCATCGGCCCAAGACGAGGAGTGGACTTCGATGACGTATAGGAATGCTGCGGTGTCTCTTGCGGTGGCCGCCGCGATCGCGGCAGCACCGGTTTCATCGGCTTCGGCTCACGACCACTTCCATGGTGGAGGACTCGTGTTCGGATTGTTCGCGGTCGGGGCCGCGGTGGTGACCGGCGCGGTCCTGTTGGCGACGGCGCCGATCCGGGCGATCGCAGCACCGCCCCCGCCGGTCTATGCGCCGGCACCCGCCTATTATGCGCCGCAAGCGCCCGCCTATTACGCGCCACCCCCGCCACCCACCTATGGGAGCCCGGCGCCGGGCTATTACGCGCCGTACCGGCCCACCTACGTGACCCCAGTACCGGGCGCCTACGTAACACCCGTGCCCGGCTATGGCGTAGGGCCCCAGTAAGGCGGCCACCGCAGCCATAAAAATCGCCGATCCCGGCGAAACCGCGCCACGGATCGCCAACGCGATGGGGCCTGCGCGACTGGGCGTCTTCACAAAAAATTGTCAGAGGTGACCTGCCCAACGCATTGCCGCATCCGCGGCACGGCCCAATTAAATCTAGATGAGGCGTCGGGAACCCGATTGGGTGGGATGACGCAATGGCCACGAGGACTGCCCTCACAGCCCTTTTGTCGTTTGGCGCTCTGCTGGTCGCCTGCGCGCCGCAGACCGCCGCCGATGAGGCATATTGGAACGGTTGCCGCGCCGAGCGTGCTGACACCGGCGGCACCATCAGCACCTATGCGGCGAGGGACGACCCCCGCTACGCCAGGGATGCCGATTATCGCCGCGCATGGGATAACGGCTTCGCGATCTGCTTCAATGAGAAGTTCCTTCAAAGCGACGGGCATTGATGGGAGCGATGCGCGCGTGGCCGCAATGGGGCGGCGGCGCAATTTCTCGATCGCTTTCGTCCCTTGCCGCACCCTTGATAACGCCCGATCGGGATAACGTCTGATCGGTGCCGCAAACCCGCTCGATTGGCTCCGGCATTGGGCGAGTGCCCAACCTCGACTAGACTGTCTTTTAGCCGCTCGAAGGGCGCGCGTCCTGCACGGGGGGAGTCGAGCCATGATCTTGTCCGATCGGCACGAAAGAAACTCCGGCTCATGAAGATCACCGGTCTCAAGACCTTCGTGGTCGGCAACCCGCCGCCCTCCTTCGGCGGGCGCTATTTTATCTTCCTGAAACTCATGACCGACGTCGGTATCGAAGGTGTTGGCGAGGTCTATGCCGCGACGTTCGGTCCGCACGTCGTTCAGCAAATGGTCGGGGACGTCTTCGAGCGTCACGTGCTCGGCATGGACCCGTTCCGTATCGAGGCGCTGTGGCGGCGCGTCTATGGCTCGGGCTACACGCTGCGGCCGGACATTTCGCTGATGGGTGTCCTATCCGCCGTTGAGATTGCACTCTGGGACATCGTGGGCAAAGCGCTGGGCAAGCCGATCTACGAGCTCCTGGGCGGCAAGGTGAATGAGCGGTTGCGCAGTTACACCTACATCTACCCCGAAGGCGAGGAAACGGATGCGATCTATCACGATGCGGAGCTTTCGGCGCGACGTGCGGCCGAATATGTCGCGAAGGGTTTCACCGCCGTGAAATTCGATCCCGCCGGCGCCTATTCCGCATTCGATCCGCGCCAGCCCTCGCTCGAATCCCTGGCGCGATCGGAAAAGTTCGTCCGGCTGCTGCGCGAGGCCGTCGGCGACAGGGCCGATCTTTTGTTCGGGACCCACGGCCAATTCACGCCATCCGGCGCCATCCGGCTCGCCAAGCGGCTCGAACCTTATGATCCGTTGTGGCTCGAGGAGCCAACGCCACCG
>DATDHA010000337.1:0-4454 GCA_036521815.1 Alphaproteobacteria bacterium
GCATAAGCCAGTCGACGAGCGGATTGTTGGGGGCACGATAGATGCGCGTGAGCGGCAGGCCGCGCTGCGTCGCCCCCAGCGACAGGATCTCCCAATTGCCGAGATGTGCGGAGAAGAAGATGCCGGGCTTGCCGTCATCGCGAAGACGGTCGAGATATTCCGCGTTGATCACTTCGACGCGGCTGCCAGGCTCGAAAAGCCGCAAATCGCCGATATGGGGGTATTCGCCGAAGACGCGGCCGAGGTTCTCCCACATACCCGTCAATATTCTATCGATCTCGGCCGCCGATTTTTCGGGGAAGGCGTTGCGAAGATTCCTCTCCGCGTAGGATGTTACCGGCAGAAGTCGCCCAAACGTTCGGCCCAGCCAACCGCCGTACGCGGACGCCCAATCGAGCGGCAAGAGGCGAAATGTGCCGAGGGCCACGAGCAGGTATAACGCCTCGATCCCGTGCAGGATGGCGCGCAAAGCAGAGAAAAGGGGCGTGCGCGAGGCAGCCATGGGTCTCAAGGAACGGGCGGAACTACGCTCTCGCGCGCTGCCGTCGACGTTTGGCCCGTAGCTTGGCTTTGCGCCTGTTGGCGCGGCTTATCTTCCTTGGGACTCTCATATGCCTCTCCCCTCTTCGACTGAATGCAGTACGCTATGCCGGCGCCGTAGCGGTGTCGAATCGTACACGTGAGCGGGCGTGGGTCCGTTTGGATTTCCGGCCCTATCGCCTCTCGGCGCCAGCCGTGCGATAATCCGGGCATGGCAAAAAACTCGGTAACTCCGAAAGAGGCGGCAGAACTCCGTCAGCTCTGGGGCGATCTGGATAAGGCACATAAACAGGCCGTTGCCTCGTTTCGTTCGCACCCTGAGGGCGAATCCCTCGCTGTCTTTTGGGAGGAGGTCGAAAGGGTTGACGCCATCGTCCGACGGATCAAGGAAATTCAGGGCGCATAATGGCCATCAAGCGGCTTAAACGGCCCCGCGACCCACTCGAGCTTGGGTCGATTACGCTCCATTCGCCCCGTCGGCCCGCTCCGCGCGGGCGAAACTGACGGGTATTTTCGGGCACGCGCCGGGCACGCGCGCCTTCAAAGCCAAGACCGCTCTTATCAAGAGCTGAGAGCAACCGGCCATTCCCGAACACCGCGGATATAATGTCTCGCGCGATCATGCGGATTCGCCTTGCCACGCACCACCTGATATGAATTCTCGAATCGAGAAACCTGGGAGGCCGCAATGTCCGAGAAAATCAGCGTTGAGGTCAGTAACGTCGCCATACGCAGCCAATCCGTGAATGAGGATGCGCGGCGCGCCAGAATCTCTGCAACCGTCAAATTTAGCGTGAAAGCGCATCCCCATCCGTTCGAAATAGACGTTGACGCAGGCCCAGCTAATGGGATGAACGAAGCCGTGCAAGCCGCGACCACGCAATTACGCCAGATAGGCAACGCGATAATGGACTCTGCGGATCAGTTGATAAGTCAGTACAGATAGGTCCAACGATCGTCGGGGACGGCAAGCGCGCGGCAGGAACAATCTCAGCACCGTTCGGCTGGTAGGTGCATCCCTAATCGCGCAGGTTGGTTCGACGTTAAGGGCGGAAGCGCCGATTTGACCTCAATGGCGGTAGCTCACGCGCCACACCGACTGGCTCACGTCATCGGCGATCAGAAGGCTGCCGTCTTTCGCAAGTGCTAACCCGACGGGACGGCCCCAGACGTTCGCCCGCTCAGTCCCTGAAACCCAGAACCCGGTCACGAAGCTCTCGTAACCGCCCGCCGGCCGGCCCTCTTTGAAGGGCACGCGCACGACCATGTAGCCGCGCGGCTTGGCCGCGTTCCATGAGCCATGGAGGGCCACGAAAGCATCGCCGCGAAACGCTGCGGGAAATTGATTGCCGGTGTAGAACACGAGGCCCAAAGGGGCCGAGTGGGTGCGGAAAAGAAGGTCGGGCACGATCGTCTTCTTGACGAGATCGGGCCGCTTCTCGCCATAGCCTGGCTGGGGGTGGGGGCCGATATATGCGTAGGGCCAGCCATAAAATCCGTCGCGCACCACATGGGTGAGAAAATCGCCCGGCAGTTCATCGCCCATGCCGTCACGCTCGTTCACCACCGCGAAAAGTTCGTTCGTTCCGGGATAAAAGGCGATGCCAACGGGATTGCGCAGGCCCGAGGCGAAAGTATGTTGTCCCTTCCCGCTCGCGTCGAACTCCTGGATTGTCGCCCGAGGTTCGGGATCCTCGCCGATATTGGAGGCCGAGCCGACCGCCACGTAGAAATGCCCACCGTCGGGACTGAAGACGATGTTCCGCGTCCAATGGCCCGAGGCAGAGCCGAATGAGCCGTCCGCGGTGACAGGTTCGGCCCCCACTTCGGCCTTGGTCTGGCCGTCTCGGTAGGGGATACGCCAGACGCGCTGCACGTCCGCGACATAAAGATAGCCGCCGTGGAACGCCATGCCGTGCGGCTCGTCGAAGCCGCTTGCGAAGGTCGTGACGAGTGTCGCATGCCCAGCACCGGTCTCGTCGCGCAGCAAGGTGATCTTGCCAGCACTCGGCTCCGCAAGGAAAACATCGCCGTTGCTGGCGACCGTGAGCCAGCGCGCATGGGTCAGCCCGGTCGCGAAGGCATTCGCCTCGAACCCCTCCGGCACCTGGGGGATTTGGCCTTCGGCGCGGCGCACGGTTCGCGGCGGATTGGCGACCGCGGGTGTCGCATAGGGTGCCGGAAGGTTATCGGGCGAGATGTCGTAATGCTGCCCTAGCGGCTCCACCGCGAGTACGGCCGTCGCCCCGCCGAGCAGCGCCAGCATCAAAATTCCAACCGCCACAGCGGCACGTCCTTGCATCGCCGTCACCCGTTCGCCAGTTACCTGTTCGGCAGTCGCCTATCCGGTCGAGAATCGCTTGGTACTATAGCGAGGGGCTGCGAAAAGCGCTTATCACGCTCGGGTGAGCGAAATACTCCGTCCGGCCGCCCGTGCGGCGAGGAATTGAGCGGGTGGCTCTCAACCTAAGCGTTTCTTAACTGTTCCCGAGGCATTCTCGGAAAACTTTCGGATCGCGGCCGATCGGGCCGCCGAAAAAGGGGGCGAGCTTGCCGGGTGCAAGACCGACGACCTTCGAGCAGCTGCTCGACCTGTGGCGCGACAAGACGGTCGCGGCAAGGACGCTGCTCGCCGAAACGGTAAGCGATCTCTTTTTCGACGAGACGATTGTCTTGACCGAGCGCGAGCGCGCGCTCATGACCGATATCCTGCGCCAGCTCATCCACGACGTTGAAATGTCGATTAGGCGCACGCTCGCCGAGCGCCTTGCCGATCAACACAACGCGCCGCGCGAACTCGTCATCGAGCTTGCAAACGACCGGATCGAAGTGGCGCACCCGATCCTCGTGCGCAGCGACGTTCTGCGGGACCCTGAACTTGCCGAGATCATCCGCCACCGCACGCTCGAGCATCGGCTCGCAATCACGATCCGCAAATCAGTCAGCGAAGTGGTGTCCGATGCGCTGATCGAAACCGCCAACGTAGACGTCATCTCAGCACTTCTCGAAAATCCGAATGCGCGAATCTCCAAGGCCGCCCTCGACTACCTCGTTGAGGAATCGAAGCGCGTCGATCGTTATCAGAACCCGCTTTTGAACCGAAACGACCTGCCGCCCGAAATCGCAAAGCGGATGTACTGGTGGGTGTCGGCCGCACTGCGCAAGCATATCCTCGCGAAGTTCCCGATCGATGCCACAGAACTCGACGAATCGCTCGAGGGCACCATTCGCAGCTTCCTCGGCGGCAACGGCCAAGAGACGGTCAATCGCCGCAAGCCCATGGAGCTTGCCGAAGCGCTCTTCAAGGCGAAAGTCGCAACGCCGCATTTCCTCGTCAGGGTCCTGCGCGAAGGCGAGATTCCCCTCTTCGAGGCCCTCCTTGCCAAGATCGTCGGCCTGCGCGAGACACTGGTGCGGCGCTTCATGTTCGAACCGGGTGGAGAGGCGCTTGCGATTGCGTGCCGCGCCGTCAACATCGAGAAGCCGATCTTCGCGACGATCTTTCTGCTTAGCCGCAAGGCGCGGCCCGGCGAGCAGGTGGTCGCACCCAACGAGCTCAAGGAGGTCCTCGAGTTCTACGACCAGCTCGACCTCGCGGCCGCCAAGAATCTGCTGCACCGCTGGCAGCGCGACCCCGCCTATCTCGACGCGATACGCCGGCTGGATGCGCCCGTGCACCGGGTCGCACCGGCCTGAGCCGCTGTCCTCGGTTGGCCGCTCACAGGCTTTCGTGCCGAACACCCTGGGCAGGCCCGAGATCGCCTTAGCGCCAAACCGCGGCCTCGAGTGCCGCAACCCCCGGAAGTTTCTTGCCCTCGAGCCATTCGAGGAAGGCGCCACCGGCCGTTGAGACATAGCTGAACGCCTCGATGACGCCCGCATGGGCGAGGGCGGCGGCCGTATCCCCGCCACCC
>DATDHA010000338.1:0-1648 GCA_036521815.1 Alphaproteobacteria bacterium
GAGCGTGCGTGCGTCGCGCGTGAAGGTCGCCGGGTTGCACGATACCGCGACGACCTGCTTGACGCCACTCCGCGCGAGCATCTCGGCCTGGGTGCCGGCGCCGGCGCGCGGCGGATCGAACACCACCGCATCGAAGTGCCGGAGTTCCTCCGGCGCCAAGGGGCGGCGGTCGAGATCGCGCCTGACAGCCGTGACGCGCAAACGCGCTGTGGTGCGAACGACCGCTTGGAGTGCTTCGACCATATGCTCATCGCCTTCGAAGGCGTGTACCGTGCGTCCCGCGGCGGCCAGGGGCAAGGCGAACGTGCCGCAGCCGGAATATAAATCGGCAATCCACCGTGCCGCACCGGCCCCCTCCTCGACCGCATGGCACAGCGCCAATTCGCCCTCCGCACTTGCCTGAAGGAAGGCGCCGGGCGGTATGGCGACCGCGACGTCGGCGAAATACATGCGCACCGGACGACGCTCCAAGATCGTTTCCGTGCCGCGCGCGTGCGGATGCCTGCGTGCGATTCGGGCGAGATCGTGCGCCTCGGCGAATGCCGCAAGGGCTTCGCGCCGCTTGAGGCCGAGTTGCGCGCCGGTGATGATAAGGAGATCGAGCCCGCTGTCGCTCATCAAAATCGCGACTTCCGCGGAGTCGGCGGGGTTGAGCAGGACCAAGAGCAGCGCGCGCAAGGGCGCCGTGAGCGCCACGATCTCGGGGCGTAGCACGGGGCATTCGGCAAGGTCGATCACTTGGTGGCTGAGCCGCGCATTGAGGCCGAGGACGACGTCATGCTTGCGGCGCACGGCGCTGAATTCGGCGCGCCGCCTGCCTCCCGCCCGCGTCACTTTCAAGTCGCGGATCGCACCCGCCACCACACCCTGACGCGCGAGCGCTTCGCCGAGCAGCTCGAGCTTCCAGCGGCGATAGTGCTCGGCGGAAAGATGCTGGAGCGCACACCCGCCGCAGCTCCCGAAATGCCGGCAGAGCGGTGTGCCGCGCCCCGGCCCCTCCGCGAGCAAAGCCAGCGCGTTTGCCGCGAATCCATCCGGCCTGGGCTTACCCAAGCGTGCGCGCACGCGGTCGCCGGGCACCGTGAAAGGCACGTAAAGCCGCCGGCCATCCTCGAGGGTGGCGATGCCGTCGCCGCGCGCGCCGATTTTCCCGATCTCGATTTCAAGCTCGACCTTCATGACCGCTCGCCCTCGAAGCGTGCCGCGATCAGGAATTCCTTGTTGCCTTCGGCACCGGTGATCGGGCTTTCGACGACGCCGCACACGCGCCAACCCCGAAGACCGTCAAGCCAGTCCGCGATGCGCCGGCATACCAGCCGATGAAGCTCCGGATCGCGCACGATGCCGCCCTTGCCGACCTCGCGGGGGCCGACTTCGAATTGGGGCTTGATGAGGGCGACGAGCTCAGCCCCTTTTGCGGCGAGGGCGAGGGCTGCCGGCAGTGCGATTTCGAGGCCGATGAAGCTCGCGTCGCAGACGATGAGGTCGATCGGTTCAGGCACTTGCGCGCGGGTGAGATGGCGTGCGTTTGTGCGCTCCAGCACGACCACGCGACAGTCCTCGCGAAGCTTCCAGGCAAGCTGGCCATGACCGACATCGACCGCATAGATCTTCGCAGCCCCTTGCGCCAGGAGAACGTCCATGAATC
>DATDHA010000339.1:0-2997 GCA_036521815.1 Alphaproteobacteria bacterium
ATTGCTCTCCCGCGTATTCGTCGAAGCTATGCGCATAGTTCGCGATCGTGAATGCACGGAATGCAGCGGTCAACGCCGCGCGCTGATCTGCGGTCATTTGATCCCAGAAGCTGCCGACACTCTGCTGCGCCATCACCGGGATGTTGAAGGCCTTGTCGACCGCGGGTGACAACAGATCGTAGCGCCCCTTGTAGCGAAGCTTCGGCCCCTGCCGCATCGTCTCGAGCAGCGTTGCGTAATAACCCTCGATGACATGCTTCGGCGAATCCGGCGCAGCACGGAGCTGCCCGGCGGAGGCGACGAATGCGAGCAGAATGCCGGCAAACAGCAACGTGACGCGGCGCTGCATTCGGGTGCGGTTGAAAAACATCTCTATCGTGCTCATGCGGACTTGTTGATCTTATGTTTGACCGAACTGACCATCGATGCTGCGCTCGCTAGCGTCTCTCCACGAATCGGTTGTCGTCAAGCTTCTAGCATAGCTCGGACAATTTCGCTCCAGCCGAACGACGCCGGGTCAGACGGTACCCAATTCCTGATAGAACGTCAGTATGACGCCGATCGCAAGCAGCGACGTGATGGCGCCGAGGCTTGCCCACCGCGATACCGGCGGTTCGAGCTTCAACTCGAGCCAGCGTCCGATCGCGAGAAACATGGCGAATAGGCCCATGACCGTGTGGGACACCTGGATCAAGTATTGCGGCTTGATCTCGAAGGCGCCGTGCGAGTGGGTCAGGAGCAGGAGGCCGCCGAAGGCGCTCAGGATCGGAAAGACAAATGCCTGCCAAGCGTCCTTTCGTCGCGTGGTGCGGGCGCGCCACTCGATGAGGCCAATGACGGCGGCAAGCAGGATGGCGACACGGTGCTGGAACACCTCGGCATCCTTCAGGCTCTTCAAGAACGGCACGTCGCCGAGCGGCCAGGTTTCGGGATCGCTTCGGATAAACAGGAAGATCGCCAGCAGCACGAACCCGAGCGGCCAGTTCCGCGCCCAACCGAAGCCCTTCCTGCGCGAGAGAAAGGCGAGCACCGCCATCGTGACGAGCACAAGTCCCGTGACGTTGTGATTGTATTCGGACCACTCGGATTCGAGATTGCGCTCCTGCCTCGAGATGCCGAGCAGGTTGTTCGGATCGGTCGGCATTTCGGCGTGCGCGGGCGAGGTGACGCGCGGCAGCTTGGGCGAAAATACGTGCAGCACCTCGGCGATGCTGGCATCCGTGTTCGTGAGGTCGAGTGCGGGCGGCTGGTGCGCGAGGGCGGCGGCCGCCATCAGGAGTGCGATGAGGACGAAGGTTTCCGCCTCGACATAGAACGGGACGACGCGCCATACCGCCTCGCCGTCCCGGCCATTGGCGCTCAGCCGGCCGGCGCGGTAATTGAGACCCGCGAACGCGAGTGCGGTCAGAAGGAGCGTTATTTTCACGAGCACCATCGATCCGTAGCCGGTGCCGAACAATCCGGCGAACGAGCGCACATAGTAGAGTGCGAGGACGACCGCGGTTGCGACCGCAGCACCGACTGCACTCATGCCCAAAACCGAGAAGCGCCTGATCGCCAAGGGCCAAAGTGCCCGATACCTGTCGTCGCGCCATGCGAGGTTCCGCAAGCCGAGGAGATGGAGGACACCACCCACCCAGATGGCGCCGGCGAGCGAATGGAGCGTGGTGAGCGTCATCAGGAGCTCGCGGTCGTGGATGCGGCTTTGACCGTGGCTGTGCCAGGCGCCCGCCACCACGACGGCAAGGCCGGTGGCGCTCAGGGCCCACCATCGGGACGTCTCGTGAGGGGCCCTGCCGAGCCATGCGGCCGCACCCGCCATCGCGAGCGCAAAAAGGGCCCGCGCGCATGCAGCCCTGAAGAAAGCGGCGTCATAGAGTGCCGGAAAGGGCGAGCGGCCCATCGTCACGTCGATGATGTAGGCGTCGGCCGCAAGCTCCAAGACCTGCGCGATCGCCAGGACCAAAGCACCCTTGCCGATCAGGCCGATCGCGCGCGCAACGGGGGCGCCCGCGAACGGCGTTTCAGCGTCCTGGACGCGCAGAACGATCACGGTCCATGCCAGGCCGCCAAGGGCAAGGGCGAATGCCGCCCAGCTCAAGCCATCGACGATGTCGGAGAGAAAATCCGCGATTGCCGCCATGACGCCCTACGGCGAGATGCACGGCCCGGTCTTGCGGACGCGGTGGACCGAGCAAGCGCAACGATGCATGTTCTTCATTTGTCCCTATGGCTTTTCAAAGCCCGCGCTCACGTGCCCTATCGGCCAGGCCCTGTCAAGCACGGTCGTCCGAGGCTTGGGACATATCGCGCGATCGCACTGCGCCATTGCAATAATTGCGGCGATATTGCACTTGTCCCCGCTATGATGGCCGTCTATATGCACCATGCCACGGCAGGTGAAATGCCGGCAAAATCGTCTCCAACCCGCCAATCAGCCAAGTCTAGCCGCGAATGAGCTTGTCGCAATTGCATGCCAGGGCCCCGAAAATTGCGCCGAGGGTCGCGGAAAGGCCCCCTGAGCCGGTGCCCATGCCGGCGCGCTCGCCCTTAGCGCGGGCGCTTGTTTGGTGGGTCGAGCGCGCGCGCCGGTGGGCCGTGGCGGTCGTGGCCGGCTCGGTACTGCTGACCGTTGCGGGGGGCTACTACACTGCCGGCCATCTCGGCATGAACACCGACAGCGGTGCGCTGCTCTCCACCGATCTGCCCTATCGCAAGAACCTCAAAGCCTTCGAAGCCGCGTTTCCGCAGCTCGAGGACAACCTCGCCGTCGTGATCGAAGCCGATAGCCCCGACCGCGCGGAGGATGCCGCAAACGCGCTTGTCGCCAAATTGAGCGAGGACGACCAGACCTTCGAGGAAATCTTCACGCCTGACGGAGATCCGTTCTTTCGCCGGGAGGGCCTCCTTTTCCTTGAGACGAAGGAGCTCCAGGACCTTTCCGACCGCCTCGCCCAAGCGCAGCCGCTCCTTGGCGCGCTCGCCGAGGATCGCAGT
>DATDHA010000340.1:0-3452 GCA_036521815.1 Alphaproteobacteria bacterium
GCCCGAGAGGTCCGCGGCGGGTGGGCCATAGAGAAAGCGCGCTTCGGTATCGACCGCGAGCCGATCGCCCGCGGCAAGCGCTTCCTGTTTGCTGGACAATGTGACCTTGAGGCGTTGGGGCACGAAATCGTCGACCGTGAACTCGGCGGCTCCGACGGGGGTTGAGCCGTCGAGCACGGCATCCACGGTCCAAACCCCGCGCTGCGCAGTCGGGCTCAGATGGAGCGGCACGTGGCTTCCCCCATCGCCGCCGTCGACGACGAGCACACGGCTTTGTTCAACACCGTCCGGGCGATGGAAGACGAGACTGACCGGGGCCTTTTCGACGGCGAAGGCCGCGGCGTCGCGCACGAGGGCGGTCAGGTTCACGGTCTCGCCGGGCCGGTAGATGCCGCGATCGGTCGCGATGAACACATCGAGCCGGCCGGGAGAGGCGCGCCCCGAAACACCGCGATCCGACAGATCGAAAGGCGTGCTCGCAAGCAGTATCTTGTTGAAGTCCCCGAGGCGGTCCTTCGTCTTATCGTCGTCCGAATTGGGGCCGAAGGCCATGACCATGAAAGGTTCCGCAGCCCCCTTGCCGCGCAGGAGCCCAGGGGCGAATTGCGCATGCCCGCGATCGTCGGTCGCCCCACGGCCGAGCTCCTCGTTGTTATGCGCGATGAGCGAGAGCTTGACGCCAGCGATCGGCTTCGCCGTCTCGATCGAGCGGACGAAGACGTCGAGCCCGCCCTCGCCCCGGAAGACCGTAAGCCCCAGATCGGTGTCATAGACCGTTTGGGCGGCGACCTTTTGGTCCCACTGCCGCTCGTCGGTGCGATCGAACTTCGCCGCGGCGAAAACCACGTAAGCACCCGGCTTCCAGGGTTTGACCACGTCCCGGATCGGGAACGCGGTCGTCGTGACCTCATTTCGCCGGCCGGTCGTCCGCAACTTGCCCGACCAGACGAGGGTGCCGGCCTCTTTCTCGAAATATTCCATTTCGTAGAGCGAGGTTTCGGCCGGCAGTTCGCGTTGCTCGAAAATGGCGCGGTCGCTGATGCGGTAGACCTTGATCGCGATCTCGTCGAGATTGAGGGTGGTCACCGGCACGCCGGCATTTCCGATGCGCGGCAGAATGAATTGTGCCGCCGATGCGAAGTGCACGAAGGGCGCTTTGTCGGCGAGCGTCACCGGCACCGATTCGGCGGCGGCGAGCTTGAGCCCCGAGGCGGCCGGCAGGCCGGGCTTGAGTTCCACATTGTAGGTCTGGCCGAAGGCAAGCCCGCTCACGCAAAGGCGCGGCCCACGCACCTGCAACGCCACGTCCGCACGATCGGGGATCGTCACGTAATCCTCGTAATGCGCCGAAGGCCCCTCGATGAGCGGTGCCGAGAACGTCAGGCAGGCCTCCGCCATGTCGCGCGAGGTATCGATATCCACCCGCTTGAACTCGAGTGCCGGCACCGCGGGCGCCTGGGGGGCTACCGTCACCACATTGCTGCTCGGCTGAGGTGCCGGTGCGGTCTCTGCGGGGGTGCCGATGCCCGCTTGGGACGGTGGGGGTGACGGCACTTCCCCGCCTCGGTGGTACCCCGCGATGAAATACGCAACCGCAGCGAGGAGCGCCAGGACAACAGGCAATATCTTGAGCGAGAGGCGGGCTTTCGGGTTCATGGGCGGCAGATCTCATGCGGAGCCGCGGGCTTGGCGCACGCTCCCGAGGAGGAGCGGCGCAGCCCGAACGGCGGGTTGGGGGGTGGTGAAATCGGGTGTTCCATCCGTCGACAAGGCGGAATTTTCGTATCGGACCCTTGCCAAGCTAACAAACCATTG
Organism: Alphaproteobacteria bacterium; assembly: GCA_036521815.1. Lineage (GTDB taxonomy): Bacteria > Pseudomonadota > Alphaproteobacteria > JACZXZ01 > JACZXZ01 > DATDHA01. The sequence goes on from DATDHA010000340.1 coordinate 1,816, forward strand.
CGGCAAAATTGCGACCGGAGCTGGGCGTCGCAGCGAAAATCCATGCGAGCACCCGGCATTAGGAGCGCACACAAACTCCCCGCGCATCGCGCAGCGTATGGTATTACCATTGCGCGCCGTTGCCAGCATTCCACGCGATGCGAGTCGAAGCCTAAACGAAGCCGAATATTAGAATTTCACGCGGGAAGGTAAATTTGCGCGGCCGTCATCCACGCGAAAATGCGAACGCACGCCGCATGTGCGGCGTCATTTCGGCCGGAGCAAAGTGGAGAGGCGGGATCCGGGACGCCAGGTGCCCGCTTTCGAGGGCATCACAGAAAGGACCAATGCCCGCCTTCGAGGGCATCACAGAAAGGACCAATGCCCGCCTTCGAGGGCATGACAGAAGGAATGAACAGTTAGAACAGACACACCAGCGGCGGGTGTCTCAATCGGCAAAGCGGAACATGGGATCCCCTTTTAGTCGGGGATCGGCCTTACGAACCTTCGCGCTCCGCGCGTTTGCGCGCCAACTTCCGAGCGCGACGCACCGCTTCCGCCCGCTCGCGAGCCTTGCGCTCGGAGGGCTTTTCATAGGAGCGACGCAGTTTCATCTCGCGGAAGATTCCCTCCCGCTGCATCTTCTTCTTGAGCGCCCGCAACGCCTGATCGACGTTGTTGTCGCGCACGACCACTTGGACCAGGGCTACTCCTCCTTCCAAATCGATGTTGGAACAACCGGACTTTCCGCTAGAGGCGGGGGTTCTAGCACATGCGTCCGCCCCTGTGAAGGGCGAATACGCTCATTTCCCCAAGCTTATCCGTGGGCTGTGGCCGTCCTGCCGTGGCCATTGCCTGCATCTTGACGGCCGGAACCCGCCAGTGCGATTCGCCCGCTTTACCGCAACCCGGAAGCCGACGATAGTACCGTCATGGCCATTCTCAAGATCGCCCGCATGGGCCATATCGTCCTGCGCGAGCCGGCCCGGCCCGTCGCCAATCCGACGGCCGTCGAAATCCGCCGCCTGGTCGACGATATGATCGAAACAATGGAGGATGCGCCGGGCACAGGGCTCGCCGCTCCCCAGGTCCACGTTCCGCTCCGCATCGCCGTATTCAAGGTGCTGGAGGACCGGCTGACCGGCGAGGCGGGGGACGAGGCCCAGCCGCTCACCGTCCTCATCAACCCGATCATCGAGCCACTCGGCCCCGAAACGGCACTCGGCTGGGAGGGCTGCCTTTCACTGCCGGGCCTGATGGCCGCCGTGCCGAGATATCGCCGCATCCGCTACCGCGCAACCGCACTCGACGGAACCGCCATCGAGCGGGAAGCTGCCGGCTTTCACGCCCGCGTCGTGCAGCACGAGTGCGACCACCTGGACGGTGTGCTTTATCCCGCACGCGTCAGCGACTTCACCCGCTTCGGCTTCGTGGACGAGATGCGGCGCTTTGCACCACCCCTGTCGGAGGAGGCGATATGAGTCGCGGGCACAAATCGGCGACCCAGGATTTCAACGCCATGCGTGCGCGCATCCTGGAAAAGACACTCACCCATGTGCCCTTCGACGGCTGGAGCGAGAAGGCCCTGTTCCGAGGTGCCGAGGACGCGGGCTATGCGTCGGCGATGGCGCTCGACGTTTTTCCAGGCGGCGTTCCAG
>DATDHA010000341.1:0-7307 GCA_036521815.1 Alphaproteobacteria bacterium
CCTCTTTGCTTTCGTTCCAGCTTCCTCGGTTGCGGCACCACAATATCCGATCGGTGGTTCATTGCGATAGCATCGATGCCGCGTGCTCGAGGTCCGCCATTTAGCCTTCTCTTGACCGGCTTTGAGGCGAACTAGTGCCGCAACCGCTCGTCCCTGAATGGACGCGCTAGAAGTTTCGCGACTGTTTCCTCGATCGATGCGCCCCGATGCAGGATCGCGTGGACCGCCGTGGAGATCGGCATCTCGACGCCGAGCTTCTTCGCAAGCTCAACGACCGAGGCCGCGGTGGTGACCCCTTCGGCGACCGAGCGGCGCTCGCCGAGGATATCGCTGAGCTTGCGTCCCTCCCCTAGGGCGACGCCCAGCGAGAAATTCCGCGACTGCGCCCCGTTGCAAGTCAGCGTGAGATCGCCCAGGCCCGAGAGACCCATGAAGGTCTCGGCACGTGCGCCCTTCGCTATTCCGAGGCGTGCCATCTCGGCAAGTCCCCGCGTTATGAGGGCTGCGCGCGCGTTGTCGCCGAGACGGCATCCGGCCACCACGCCGCAGGCGATCGCGATCACGTTCTTGACCGCACCGCCGATTTCGGCACCCGCGAGATCGTCGCTCAGATAGGGTCGAAACCGAGCGCTGCCGATCGCCGCGACGAGACGCTCTCCCAGTACTTTGTCGCGGCAGGCGAGCGTCATCGCGGTCGGCAATTCACGCGCGACTTCCGACGCAAAGCTCGGTCCCGACAAGACCCCGATCGGCATTCCCGGCAGGCACTCGGCCGCGACATCGCTCAACAAGGCGCCGGTGTGCTGCTCGATTCCCTTGGCGCAGATCACGATCGGCGTGCCATCCGCGACGTGAGGCGCCAACTGCGTCGCAATCGCCCGCAACGACTGGGCCGGCGTGGCGAGCAACAGCGCATCGGCCTTCGCGACCTCCGCAAGCAAGCCCGTGGCGCGGACCGAAGGATCGAGTGCCGCGCCGGGCAGGTAGATTTGATTCTCATGACGGCGATTGATGGCTTCGACGACCTCCGGCTCGTACGCCCAGAGGATCGCCTTTTGCCCGGCCCGCCGCACGACGAGGGAGAGCGCCGTACCCCATGCGCCCGCGCCCACAATGCCTACTCGTTGGATTTTCCCGGCCATCGCGAACAGCAATCCCTCAATCCAGCACCGACTGCAAGCCTCACGCCTTGACGCCAGCACCGATCGCCGTGGGTGCGGCCGGGTCGAGCGGCCAGCGCGGCCGCGGCGCAAAGTCGAGCTGATCGACGAGGCCGAGCTTCAGACGCTCGATGCCGGCCCATGCGATCATTGCGGCATTGTCCGTGCAAAGATGCGGTGGCGGTGCCAGGAATCGAAAGCCGGCCTCTCTTGCCACGGCTTCGAGACGGTGACGGAGTGTGCGGTTCGCGGCGACACCGCCGGCGACGACAAGGATGTTCGCATCCGGATGGCGGGTGCTGAATGTTTCGAGCGCGTGCGCCGTCCGGTCGGCGAGCACGTCGGCGATAGCACCCTGGAAACTCGCGGCGAGATCGGCCACATCTTGCCGATCGAGGTCTTGCCGGTGAGCGTCTTGCCGGTGAACGTCTTGCTGGTGGGCGTCTTGCCGGTAGGGCTCGGCACCGCTTGAGCGGCGGGATTCGATGGCCGATCGCATTGCGGTCTTGAGACCGGAGAAGGAAAAATCGCAGCCGGGCCGTCCCAGAAGCGGGCGCGGCAATGCAAAGCGCTTTGGATTTCCCGCACGGGCGGCATCTTCGAGTGCGGCACCACCGGGGTAGCCCAGGCCGAGGAGCTTAGCACACTTGTCGAACGCCTCGCCCGCCGCGTCGTCGACCGTGGTGCCGAGCCGGCGATAGCGCCCGACACCCTCGACGGCCAAGAGCTGGCAATGCCCGCCCGAGACGAGGAGGAGGAGATAGGGAAAGGCAGCCTCGCCGACCAGGCGCGCGGAAAGCGCGTGTCCTTCGAGATGGTTGATCGCGAGAAAGGGCTTGCCCGTGACCGCCGCGATCGCCTTGCCGGTCATGACGCCGACGATGACACCGCCGATGAGGCCGGGGCCGCCCGTCGCGGCGACGCCGTCGAGCTGGTCGAAACGGAGGCCCGCCTCGGCCATCGCCTCGGCCACGAGACGGTCGATATGTTCGAGATGCGCGCGTGCCGCGATCTCGGGCACGATACCGCCATAGGGCCGATGCGCATCAGCCTGGGAGAGCAGCCGCTCCGCCAGCACCTTGCGGTCGTCGCGTACGACTGCCGCCGCAGTCTCGTCACAGCTTGTCTCGATACCCAGGATGATCATGGCGGCGGAAGTCTAGCGCATCTCGCCTCGATGCACCCCCTTTCCTTCACGCGCAGATACCGGTAGAGCTTGGATCATGCGCGTCCTCATCACCCGGCCTCGCGCGGAGGCGGAAGCGCTCGCCGCGATCCTCAAGGCCCATGGCATCGAGAGCACGATCGAATCGTTGCTCGAGATCGAGCCGGCCGTGATGCCCGCACCCTCTCTCGACGGCGTCGCAGCGCTGCTCTTCACCTCGGCGAACGGCGTGCGCGCGTTCGCGACACTCGAAAGCCGGCGCCGCCTTCCCGTCTACGCGGTCGGCGAGCGCACGGCGGAGACGGCACGTGAAGTCGGGTTCCCAAGCGTTGAAAGTGCGCGCGGCGACGTCGGAGAGCTTGCATCCCTCGTGCGCCGCAAGCTCGATCCCAAGAATGGCGCACTCCTGTATCCCGCGGGTGCGGCGGTGAAGGGCGATCTCGCCGCGATGTTGGCACCCGACGGCTTCGAGGTGCGGCGCCTGGTGCTTTACGAGGCCGTACCGAAGAAAGCGCTCTCGAGTGCGGCCGTCGCGGCCCTTCTCGATGGCTCGCTCGACGCCGTCCTGCTATTCTCCAACCGAAGTGCTGAAACCTTCATCAGTCTCGTGCGTGGTGCTGGCGTTGAGGAAGCGTGCGCGCGGCTGATCGCTATTTGTTTGAGTCCAGCAGTTGCAGAGGCGGCTAGTGCGATAACCTGGCGCGAGGTCCGCACGGCGTCCCGGCCCGAGCAGGCGGCGCTCCTCGAGCTTCTTGCACCGGCGGCCGGCCTGCGTGACGCCAAAGAAGGCACGCCGGCGGCCATCTTGCGTGACGGGGAACAGCGCGCGCCAATTAGCAAGGCGGATAGCGTGGCGGACACGAGCGACGAGAAGCCCGAAGGGGCAGCGGAGAGTCAGGCGATGCGCACGATCCGCGCCTTCGGCGGCATCCGTCCAATGGCAGCGAAGCTCGGCGTGCCCGTCACGACCGTCCAAGGCTGGAAGGAGCGGGGCACTATCCCCGAGCAGCGCGTCGCCGAAGTGCTTGCCGCGGCGGCGAAGCATGGCGTTGCACTCTCCGATGCCGACCTAAAGACCGCCGCGAACGGCAAACCCGTCCCGCAAGACGGTGGCGTTGCAGCCGCACCTGAAACCCCACCGCTGCAACCGGCTGCTTTTTTGGGTGACGCCAAAGAAGGCGCGCAAAGCGCGCCGGCGGCCGATCCGGCCGCCAATTTGCCTGACGCAAAAGAAGGCACAGCATCGGCGCCGAACCCGTCGCCTGGGAGGGATAAACAGCAAGCTAACGAATCGCCGGGCGGATTGCCGCCTCGCCCGGACCGCTCGCGTCCCGTCGGCTCCCGCGCTGTCGCGGCGGCACTTTGGGCGACGGCGTTTGCGGGGCTTCTCCTCGCGGGTGCGCTGAGCCTTCCCTACTGGGTGCCGCTCGTCGGCCTTGAAGCTTTATCGGATCGCGGCAACGCAGCGTCCGAGCAGCAGCTTCAAGCATTGCGCACGCGGCTCGAAGCACTCGAAAGCCGCGTCGAAACCGCGAAATCCGGCGCAGCGGCTGGTCCAGGCGCTGAGCTTTCGGCAAAGACGGCCGAACTCACCGACGCGGTTGGCGCAATGCAGCGCCGCGTCAAGGCCCTCGAAGGCAGCCTTGGCGAGCTTGCGAACCGGCCGGAGCCGAAACCGGGTGCGGATCCCGAAAAGCTCGCGACCCTCGCCGATCAGACGGCATCGCTCGGCCAGCGCGTCGCGGATCTCGAGGCATCGACGAAAAAAAACAGCGAAGCGATTGGACGGCATGCAGCACTGATCCTCGCCGTCGGGCAGCTTCGGGAGGCGCTCGCCCGCAACACGCCTTACGAGCGCGCACTTGCGGCGGTCGCGCACCTTGCCGAGGACGATGCGACGCTCGACGGGCCGCTTGCCCGGCTCAAGGACCACGCGACATCGGGCGTTGCGACGCGCGCGGATTTGGCGCAGCACTTCGATGCCGTGTCGCTCGCGGCGGCGCGCGCGGCGAGCGAGCCTGCGGGATCCGGCTGGGCCGAGGAGGCGCTTGCGCGCCTGTCGCATCTTTTCGTCGTGCGCCGGGTCAATGGCGACGTGGCCGGCAACGATACCGATGCCGTGCTTGCGCGGGCGGGAGGGCGGCTCGACGCGGGGGACCTCGCCGGCGCTGTCGCCCAACTCGCGGCTCTGCACGGTACGGCCGCCGAAGCGGTCAAGCCGTGGCTGGACGAGGCGAACGCACGGCTCGCGGCGGACCGCGCACTCGACGAAATCGGCGCGCGCGCCATCGCGCGCCTCGACGAGAGCCGGTCTTGAGCCCCGCCGCCACGGGGAACGACGCGCGATGATCCGGGCAACCTTCTATCTTCTCGTTTTTGCCGTCCTCGCCGCGGGCGTGGCGTGGGTCGCAGACCATCCGGGTGCAGTCAGCCTCGCGTGGCTCGGCTACCGCGTCGACACGGACGTCACCGTGCTTCTTGCGGTACTCGCCCTCGCCGCCGCCGCCGCCATGCTTCTCCTCTGGGTTTTGCGCCTTGTCTGGGGCGCTCCGCGAACGATCGCGCGCCATCGGCGCGAGGGCCGCCGGCTCAAAGGCTACCGCGCCTTGACCCACGGCATGGTCGCGGTTGTGGCGGGCGACGCCGAGGAGGCGAGGCGGCAGGCGCGCCGGGCCGACGTTCTCCTCGACGAGCCACCGCTGACCATGCTGCTCTCCGCCCAGGCGGCACAGCTCAATGGCGACGAGGCGGCGGCAAAAAAATATTTCACGGCGATGCTCGATCGCGACGAGACCAGGTTTCTCGGCTTGCGCGGGCTCATCGTGCAGGCGCGGAAGAAGGGTGATACGCGCGCGGCCCTCGATCTTGCACGGCGGGCGCGAGAGCTGCGGCCCAAGACCGCGTGGGTGCTGACGACGCTCTACGAACTCGAGGTGCGAGCCGGCGAATGGCTTGCGGCGGAGAGTACGGCGCGTCTTGCTTCGCGCACACACGCGATGTCGGCCGCCGAATCGGGCCGCAATCGCGCCATTGCATTCCATCAAGCAAGCGTTGCCGCCGAGGCGAGCGGCGACAAGGACGCGGCACTTCGCAACGCACGCAAGGCGGTCGAGCTCGACCCTTCCTTCATACCGGCGGTCGTGCGGGCGGCGAACCTCTACGCATCCGCGGGCAAGCATCGCCGCGCGCGGCATCTCGTCGAAGAGGCATGGTCGCGGGCTCCTCACCCCGACTTGGTGCTGGCGTATCTTGCCCTTGAGGCCGGCCACGATCCGCTTGAGCGCCTGATGCGCGTCCAGCGCCTGGTGGCACGCCGGCCCGCCGATCCGGAGAGCCATCTCGCTCTGGCCGAGGCTGCTCTCGAAGCCCGGCTTTGGGGCGAGGCGCGGCGTGCCCTCGAAGCACTTGCAGCGAGTGCGGACGGAGGGCCGACGGCGCGGGCCTGCCGGCTCTGGGCGGCCTTGGAAGAGGCCGAGCACGGCGACGGCGCGGCTTCGCATGCATGGCTTGCGCGCGCGACGACGGCGGCACCCGATCCCGCGTGGACGTGCGATCGGTGCGGTGCTGCCTACGCGGCCTGGATGCCGCTCTGCGCGCGCTGCGGGGCCTACGACAAGCTTCTCTGGCGAAGCCCTGCGCATGCGCGACACTTGTCGAGCGCCGACATGGCACCCGCGGCGACGGCCGGTACAGCGACTGACGCGAAAGTGCCGGAAGCACCCCGGCCCGCCGAAGCCGCAACCGATCTTGGTGCCGGCCCGTGAGAGGGCTTGCTCGCGCATGGTTGACGGACGTGCATCGCAAGCGTAGCTTCCGCACCCTTATCGAGGCCGCCGGCGCAAATCCGTTCAAGCCCGTGGCACGGCGCCGACGTAGCTCAGGGGTAGAGCAACTGATTCGTAATCAGTAGGTCCGCAGTTCAAATCTGCGCGTCGGCACCATTCCCTCCCCCGCGTTATCGATAGCCACCCCCTCGCCAGCGCCCTAAAATGTCAGCACCCGATCGTAGCTCGGTCTAGTTCGACGGTCGATGCCGGCCGCGAGCCTGCAACGATGTCGCCCTCGACCGCTCAGGCCCGGTGCCGCGCGACGTGCATTTTCGGAGCATTCCTTGCGAGAGGCTTTTCCCGCAGGGGCGTTTCTTGCGAATGACATTTCTGGCAATTTGGGGGAGGTCACCATGCTTCAGCTCATGGCGAAGAATTGGTGGGCGCTTGCGTTGCGCGGTGCTGCCGCCGTCCTGTTCGGGATATTGGCGCTTCTTTGGCCCGGATTGACGCTCGATGTCCTGATCCTGGTCTTCGGCGCCTATGCGCTCGTCGACGGGATCTTCGCGATCGTTGCCGCGGTGCGCGCCGCAGGGCGGCATGAGCGTTGGGGCGCACCACTCCTCGAGGGTATCGTGAGCATCCTCGCGGGCGTCATCGCGGTTGTCGCACCATTGGCCGCCGCATTCGGTTTCTTCCTCTTGTTCGTGGCGTGGACGATCCTCACGGGTGTGCTCGAGATTGTCGCGGCGGCCAAACTGCGCCGGGAGATCAAGGGTGAGTGGCTGCTGATCGTGAGCGGCGTCCTGTCGATCCTGCTCGGGATCTTTTTCGCCGCGTATCCGGGAATTGCGATCGTGACCATGGTGTGGTGCATCGGCATTTATGCGATCCTGTTCGGGATCTTGTTGCTCGTGCTCGCGTTCCGCCTGCGGAAATTGGCCCCTGCATGAAGGACCTAAGCCCGCGATTGCTCGACTCGCAACCGCCGCAGCGCGCCATCGAAGCCCCGCAGGTTCCGTGTGCGCAAATTAGGTTGACGCGCATCGATCCCGTCCTGAAGATTGCCGCCACGATTTAGACGCCGTCACGCTAGTGTGGCGAATCCGAAATTCGCCATATCTGGGTGCGAGACCGTGAGCGAATTTCGGATTCAAAGCCACACTAGTAATATTTGGAATCTAGTGTGGTCTTCGGATTTGAAGTTCCTAAACG
>DATDHA010000342.1:0-2528 GCA_036521815.1 Alphaproteobacteria bacterium
ATAGCGCTTGAGGCGGCCTCGCTCGTCGAGGAAAATGAGGGCAGCACGCCCACCGTCCGCCGCCGCGTGCCGGTCGCAACAGGCGATACCCATATTGAAGTGCTTGGGCACCTGCCAGCGGAAGTGTCGGTAAAGGTCGTCGTATGTCCTGCCGGGTTCGAGCATTCGAGGCACTTTTTCTCATCGCACCGTTGCTGTCTTCGGCACTGGCATGCTTGCGGCACGATGATAATGGCCGGCGGTTCCGGGGCATAGCGCCTTTCGGCTAACGGCCGCGGTGTGCTTGGATAATGGCCGTGCCAAGCGTGAGGTTCGCCTGGTGCGCGTCGAGCATTTCCTTGAGCACGGCATGGAGGCGGTCGTCGCGAACCCGCGGCAATGCTTCACTGAGCTTGCGCACGATCCCGTCCTGGCCTTCGTTCAAGAGGGTCAGCCTTTCCGCAAATCCTTGGCTCGCAGTTGCGTCCCCTTGATACGCTTTGGCGCACTCGCCCGGCTCGCCGCCGAGGCTCCCGATGCAGCTCTTGAGCATGGCGGCGAAGCGGGTCGCGTCACGCTCCGCTACCTCGATCACGTGCAGCACTTCAGGCGCCGGGCTCTCGGGTGCGCCTGCGCGCGCCACCTCGCCTACCGTCAATTCAGCGTCGAGGAGCGTATTGAGGAGTTCGATGAGTTCAGCACTCCCGAGATATCCGGCGTAAGGCCCGTCCATCTCGTGCAGAAGGCACGCCGGCGAACTGTAGCCAGAGGTCTCGCTGTCACGTTTTTCGTCGTTCATCGACGTCCCTCGGCGCAAACCCGGTGATCGTTTCATGTAAACCGCGACGGGCCGCTCGACCTTCGCCCGGAAATGGCCCCTCGTCATATAAGGGGCCGACATGTGCCGAAAGCAAGGGCGGGCGGATTGCCGGCTGTGCGGTTCTGGTGTTAGCTGGCGCGGCGGTCGAAGGATAAGAGCAGGAGCGCGATCGGTGACGGCGGTCAGGGAGGGATTGGCCTATGCGGGGCTTGGAAACGCCGCGCGCGCGCTCGGCAGCCGCAATTACCGTCGCTACGTCATCGGCAACGGCGTCTCGCTGTGCGGGACCTGGATGCAGCGGATCGCCGTTAGCTGGCTCACCTGGCAGCTCACCCACTCCGGTACTTGGCTCGGCGTCATCGCCGCCGCCGACCTTGTCGCGACGGTCCTCCTCGGCCCGATCGCGGGCGCGCTTGCCGACCGGCTTGAGCGCCTGCGCGTCGCACGCGTCGTCCAGCTAATCGCGGCGCTGAGGGGTGTCATCCTTGCGCTTCTCATCGCCTTCAACCTCGTGGACATCGCGACGCTGTTCGCGTTCACGCTGCTCCAGGGCCTGATAAACGCATTCGACGGTCCCACGCGCCTCGCACTCGTGCCAAGCCTTGTCGACCGTGCCGGACTTTCTTCGGCACTCGCGATCAACTCGATCGTCTTCAATCTGGCGCGCTTCGTCGGCCCGGTCGGGGCGGGCTTCGCGATCGAACATGGCGGGAATGCCGTCGTCTTCGCGCTCAATGCCGCGAGCTATCTCTGGTTTTTTGCGGCCCTCATGACAATTCGGCTCGAACGGGTCGACCCCGTGGCGAGTGAGCGCGGCCTTTTCCGCTCGACGGCCGAGGGGATCGCCTATGCCGTGCGGCACCCGGGCCTTGGGCCGATCCTGCTCCTCCTCCTGGTAAGTGCGGTCTGTATGCGCGGGGTGGTTGAGCTCCTGGCAGGGTTCGCGGATGTGGTCTTCGCGCGCGGGGCCGAGGGGCTCGCCTGGCTCACGGCGATGATCGGGCTCGGTGCGATGGTGGGCGGGCTTTGGATGATCCGGCGCGGTACGGGCGAGGGTCTGCCGAGGCTCGTGATCGCCCATCTGCTTTGGAGTGCGGTCGCGATGGCGGGCTTCGCCGCGACCCATGTCTTTTGGCTTGCGGCACTGTGTCTATTCGCGGCGGGCTTCTCCATGGTGGTGACGGGCGTGGGTGGCCAGACGCTCCTACAGAGTGCGATGGACCCGGCGATGCGCGGCCGGGTCATGAGCCTCTACGGCATCATCTTCCGCGGCGGGCCAGCTCTCGGCACCCTCCTCATGGGCGTTTCGACGGGCCCGCTCGGACTCCACTGGCCGGTGATCGGTGCTGCGGCGATCGCGGGTGCTTATTGGGCGTGGGCGCGTCTCGATCGGGCGCGCCTTGCCAAGGAACTCGAGAGCGTTCCCTCAGGCGAGGAGTGACGCCCACGCGGAGACGCCGAAGCCGAGCAGCACGAGCCCGGAGGCGCGATCGATCCAGCGGATCGCCCCCGGTGTTACGCGCGTGCGCACAAGGCTCACGGCGCCGGACAGCACGACCCACCAGAGTGCCGAGCCCGTGAACACCGCCGCCACGAAGCTTGCCGCCTTGGCGTAGCTTCCTGCCGTCTCGGTCAGGCCCACGCTCGCGAAGACCGCGACGAACGATATTATCGTTGCGGGATTGGTGAGGGTGAGGAAGACCGTCATCGCATAGGCGGCGAGTAGCCC
>DATDHA010000343.1:0-4013 GCA_036521815.1 Alphaproteobacteria bacterium
GTTGTCGCGCGTCTCAAGGAGATAGCCGCCCGCGAGCGAGCGCAGCATCACCCCCGGCGCGGCTGGGTCGGGCAGCGAATCCGTGAGAAGGAGGCGCAAGTTCTTTTTGGCCGCAAGTGTCTTCACGGCCTCCGGCTCGGCACCGGGTGCGATGACGACCTCGGCGAAGAGTGCGCCGATCTCTTCGGCAGTGGCATGGTCGATGGGGCGATTGAGGGCGATGACCCCGCCGAAAGCACTCACGGGGTCGCAAGCGCGCGCCTTGCGGTAGGCTTCGACCACACTCGATCCGACCGCGACGCCACAAGGATTGGCGTGCTTGATGATCGCGACCGCCGTCTCCTCGAATTCCGCGACGAGCTCGAAGGCCGCATCCGCGTCGTTGAGATTGTTGTAGCTCAACTCCTTCCCCTGGAGCTGGCGCGCGGTGGCGACACCGGGGCGCGCCCGGCCGCCGATATAGAACGCCGCTTCCTGATGAGGGTTCTCGCCATAGCGCAGGAGCTGCTTGCGCATCGCCGCCGCCACCAAACGCTCGGGGAAGGTCTCGCCGAGCCGATCGGCAAACCATGCGGCGATCGCTGCATCATATGCGCCCGTGCGCGCATAGGCCTTGGCGGCAAGACGCTTGCGCAGAGCCAGTGTCGTAGCACCCTTGCACGCGCGCATCTCCGCGATCGCGGCCGCATAGTCCGAGGGATCGACGACGACCGTCACGAAATCGTGGTTCTTCGCGGCTGCGCGCATAAGCGCTGGGCCGCCGATGTCAATATTCTCGATCGCGGTCTCGAAGGGCGCACCCTCTGCGGCCGCCGCCTCGAAGGGGTAGAAGTTGACGACGACGAGATCGATGGGTGCGATTCCGTGGTCCGCCATGGCCTGGCGGTGAGATGCAAGGTCGCGACGTGCCAGGATTCCGCCGTGGATTTTTGGGTGCAGCGTCTTCACACGGCCATCCATTGCCTCGGGAAAGCCCGTGTGTGTCGCCACGTCCTTGACGGGAACGCCCGAATCCGCGAGTGCCTTGGCCGAGCCGCCGGTCGAGAGGATTTCGATGCCGCACTCGGCAAGGAAGCCGCCTAACACACTGAGCCCGGTCTTGTCCGAGACCGAAATCAGGGCGCGGCGGATCGTGACCAGGCCGTCATTCATCGCGACGCCGCTACGCGCTCGGCACCTTCGCCGGCCCGGCGGTACTCCGGCACCATCCGCTCGAGAAGGGTCGTGAGCAGGTCGTCCCGTGCTGCCGCCGCGGCTTCGTCGATCTCGTCGAGTGCGCGGGAGAGGAGTGCCAAATCCGCGGTGCGGGGGGCTGCCAGAAGGATGCCTTGGCACCGGGTCGGCACCAAATGCTCGGTCTCGTGGAGCAGCTCCTCGTTGAGCTTTTCGCCCAGCCGCAATCCCGTGAAGACGATCGCGATGTCCTTCTCCGGCCGCAGTCCGGCAAGGCGAATCATTTGGCGCGCAAGATCGACGATGCGTATTGGCTTGCCCATGTCGAGCACGAAAATCTTGCCGGCCTCCACGCCGTCCGCCGCACCGAGGGCGGCGGCCTGGAGCACGAGCTCGACCGCTTCGCGCACGGTCATGAAATAGCGCGCGATGTCGCGATGGGTGACGGTGATGGGGCCGCCGCGCTCGATTTGATGCTGGAAGAGCGGCACGACGGAGCCCGTTGAGCCGAGCACGTTGCCGAAACGCACCGTGATGTAGCGCGTACCGCCGCGGCCTGCGGCGGCAAGGATATCGCGCGCCTGGCAATAGCATTCGGCGGCCCGTTTGGTCGCACCCATCACGCTCGCTGGATTGACGGCCTTGTCGGTCGAGATTAGCACCATCGCCTTGACAGCCGAGGCGTGGCACGCGTCGGCGACATTGCGCGTGCCGATCAGGTTGGTGAGGACACCCTCGCTCGCGTTCTGCTCAACCATCGGCACGTGCTTGAGGGCCGCGGCATGAAACACGATCTCCGGCTGCTCGGCGGCGAACACCTCCCCGATGCGCTTTACGTCGCGCACGTCGGCCAGGATCGCGCTGCGCGGCAGTGCGGGCTGCTGCTCCATGACTTCCCGATCGACGCGATAGAGGTTGAATTCCCCGTTGTCGAGGAGGGCGAGCCGCTGCGGCGCGAGCTCGGCGATCTGGCGCACGAGCTCGCTGCCGATGGTACCGCCGGCACCGGTCACGAGGACGCGCCGGCCGGCGATCATCGCCCTCATGCCGCTCCGGTCGAGAACGGTTTGCGGGCGGCCCAAAATGTCCTCGATCGCGATCGGGCGCGTCTCGAACCGATCGGAAACGCCGTCGCGCAAATCCGTCATGCGCGGGGCGCGCGCGAGGGTGAGGCCTAGCGCATCCCCCGTTTCCAGAAGCCCGCGCAGGACTTCGGGCTCGAGATTTTCCTTGGTGACGATCAGGCGCTCGGGGCGGCGCTTGCGCCGTGCGCATCTCTCGACAATGTCGGCCAAGTCGCCGGGGCCGCCGAGCACCGGCACGCTATGAATATCACGCCCCACGCGGGAGCCTTTTTCGTCGATCAGGCCGACGACTTCGTAATGCGCCGTCGGCTCGTGCTGCATGGCGCGGATGAAGAGATCCGCACCGTCGCCGGCCCCGACCAGCAGCACAGGCACGCGGCGATGGCCGGCCTTGGCGAGCGTGAGGCCGAGGTGGCGATGCTTGAAGAGGCGGTAGAGCACGCGCGGACCGCCGAGAAGTGCCGTCAGCACGAACCAATTGATCACCAGCATCGAGCGCGGCATCTGCTCGAGGCGCGTCCAAAGAAAAAGAAGCGGGAAGAAGGCGAGGACGATGATGGTCGACACCTTGGCGATGCCGACCAGGTCTTCCATGGAGACGTATCGCCATACGGTGCGGTTGGTGCGCAGCGCAAGCAGGGTCACCGCGGCAACCGCGACGAACAGAATGAAGCCCGGCCAAAGATAATTGTCGAGATACCACCAGACCTCCCCGCCCACGCGAAGATAGAGCGAGATCACGAACGACAGCGCCACCATGATCAGGTCATGGAGGTAAACGACACGCGCGCGGGTCAGGATCCGGCTCAATCTCTTCATCCGTCGCAGGTTTCGGACCACCACCGAAGGTGCCGACAATAACATAGGCATGTTTCGGCCCAATAGCCCTTCGCTCGGCAATTACCGCACGGCTTTGGACCGCCGCGTGCCGAGAAAGCCGAGCAGCAGGATGACCACGAGGATTGCAAGGGCGAGCTGCACCCACGGCAGTGGGAACGACGGGACGGACCAATAGGCAAGGCCGATGAGCGCCACATCGGCCAGGAGGATCGCACCCACCACGGCCGAATGGCTGAGCCCGCCCTGGACGGCACGCTGATAGAAATGCTCCCGATGCGCGTGCCAAATCCGCTCCCCGCGCACAAGCCGGCGCAGCAGCGTGAGGCTTGCATCCGCAAGGTAATAGAGTGGCAGGATGAGTGCCGGCGCCCAAGCACCGCGGCTTGCGAGGTCGAGGAGCAGCCAGCCGAGCAGATAGCCGAGCGGCACACTGCCCACGTCGCCCATGAAGATCTTCGCGGGATGCCAATTCCACCAGAGAAAGCCGAGTGCTGCCGCGGCAATGGTCAGGCCGTAAAGGGTGTCGCCTTCGGCGGCTATGGCGAGGCTGACGAGGGCAGCACCAATGCCGAGTGCCGCCGTCTCCCCGCCCGTGATGCCATCGATCCCATCCATGAAATTGAAGAGGTTGAGGAACCAGAGCCAGACGAATCCGGCGGCGAGGCGGTCGAGCCAGAGCGGCAGGACAAGCTGGAATATCTCTCCGCGCAGCAAGAACGCCATGAGGCCGAAAAGGACCGCCAAGATGTGTACGGCGAAGCGCGAGAGCGTCGAGAGGCCCCGCACGTCGTCGCGCCAGCTCACGAGTGCGAGAACCGTGGCCGCAGCGAGGGGATAAAGCGCATTGCTTGCGCTGCTCGGGCCGTAAAGTGCGATGAGCAGCCAGATCGGCAGCACCGCCGCCAAGACGGCAAT
>DATDHA010000344.1:0-6315 GCA_036521815.1 Alphaproteobacteria bacterium
ACCGCCCCCCTTGTACCGCAGTGGATCGCCCGATAGGGTAGGGCGTTTTTCCGCAACAGCCCGATAAACAAGAACCGAAAAGGTGGTGGAGGGGACGATGATGTCGAGGGCAACAGGTCCCGCGCGCGGGCGGCGCATGAGGTGGGCTTCCTTCTTCGCGTATGCGACCCTGGCGGTCGCCCTGATTTTCAGCACCGGCGTTTCAAATGCGGCGGATCGGCCCCATGTGAAGATCGCGGTCGGCGGTCCGGCCTGCCTCTGCTACCTGCCAACCGTGCTCGCCGCCCAGCTAGGGTTCTACGAAGAGAACGGCATCGACGCCGAGCTCATCAGCCTCAAGGGTGGGTCGCAGGCGCTTACCGCTGTTCTCGGCGGCAGCGCCGACGTGGTGTCGGGCTATTACGACCATACGGTCAATCTCGCACCCAAAGGCAAGTTCCTCGAGGCGTTCGTCGTCTATGATCGGTTTCCAGGGCTTGTCCTTGTCGTCTCGCCGAAGAGCACCGAGCAGATCAAGACCGTCGCCGATCTTGTGGGCCGGAATGTTGGCGTGTCCGCACCCGGGTCCTCGACGGATTTCTTCCTGAAATACGCTCTCAGCAAGGCGAACATCGATCCCGGCAAGGTTCCGGTTCTGGGCGTGGGGCTCGATGCGACGGCGGTTGCGGCGATGGAGCAGGGGCTGGTGCAGGCGGCCGTCATGCTCGATCCCGCGGTCACGCAACTCATGGGGCGCAGCAAGGATGTCCGCATCCTCATCGACACGCGCACCGAGGCGGATACGCGCAAGGTGTTCGGCGGCGACTATCCGGGAGGTGCTATCTACGGCCTCGCCGATTGGGTGAAGGGCCACGGTGCCGAGGCGCAAATGCTGACGAATGCGATCGTCGAAACGCTCCAGTGGATTCACGCCCACACGGCCGAGGAAATCGCCGCGAAGATGCCCAAGGAATATGTGGGCGAGGATCGCGCACTTTATATTGCAGCCCTCAAGAACACGATCCCCATGTACTCGGTCAATGGCCTCATGGACGCCAAGGGGGCCGAGGCCGTTCTTGCCGTCTTCAGTCAGTCGAACCCCGAGGTTGCCGCGGCACATGTCGACGTGACGAAGACATACACCAACGCATTTGCCGAAAAGGCGGCCGCCAAATTCGGGGTGCGGACAAACTGACGCTCGGTACTCGTGTGGTGGATTTGAAGTTCCTATGATTTTGGTGGCAGTCCCGTTTAGGAACTTCAAATCCGAAGACCACACTAGATACAACATATTACTAGTGTGGCTTTGAATCCGAAATTCGCTCACGGTCCCGCACCCAGATGCGGCGAATTTCGGATTCGCCACACTGGGGATGCCGACGCAATGGAGCCTGGCCTGGCGGCGATCTCTTTCGATCGCGTGACGATCCGCTTCGCGACCCCCGCGGGATCCGTCCATACGGTGATGAGCGATATCGATCTGCGGGTCGAGGCGGGCACGTTCGTGGCACTCGTCGGGCCATCGGGCTGCGGCAAATCGACCCTGCTCAACGCCGCGGCCGGATTGCTCACGCCGCCCGAGGGCCGCGTGAGCGTATTCGGCGAAGCGCTCAAGGGCGTCAATCCGTACGCGGCCTATCTCTTTCAGGAAGACGCGCTGCTGCCTTGGCGCACCGTGCTCGACAACGTAATGCTCGGCCTCGTCTTTCGCGACGTATCGCGCTCCAAGGCGCGCGAAGCGGCACGCCGCTGGCTCGGGCGCGTCAGGCTCTCCGGCTTCGAGGATCGCTTTCCCCATCAGCTCTCGGGTGGGATGCGCAAACGCGTCGCGATCGCGCAGGCGTGGATCGTCGATCCGCGCATTCTATTGATGGACGAACCGTTTGGGTCGCTCGACGTGCAGACGCGGCAGATCATGGAGAACGAGCTCCTCGATCTTTGGCAGGGATCGAAGAAGACCGTACTTTTCATAACCCACGACCTCGAAGAGGCGATCGCACTCGCCGATCGCGTCATCGTGCTCTCGAGCGGGCCGGCACGGATCAAGGGCGACTACCCGATCGACCTGCCGCGCCCGCGCGACGTGGCCGAGATCAGGCTGCTGCCTGAATTCAACGCGCTCTATAAAAGAATCTGGGCAGATTTGCGCGACGAAGTGCTGAAAAACGTCGAGGGTGTGCGTGGAATGCCCGATCATGGCGCGTGAAGGACCGACCGCCGTCGTCACAACGCGCGGCCGCGCGAGCCGTTCGCTCATCCTCGCCCTCCAGGTCGCTTTTTTCGTCGTCACGGTCGGTACGTGGGAGATCGCGGCGCGCGAGGGTTGGCTCGATCCTTTCTTCTTCAGCAAACCCTCCGCCATCGGCGCGCGCATCGCCGAGTGGATCGGGACGGGTTACATCTGGCCTCATTTGTTCACCACACTCGTCGAGGCCATGGCCGCCTTCGTGATCGGTATTGCGAGCGGCGTCACCGCCGGGCTCGTGCTCGCGCGCGTCGATCTCCTGGCGGCGGTGTTCGATCCCTATATCCGCGTCCTCAACGCGCTGCCGCGTGTGATCCTAGCGCCGATCCTCATCATTTTGTTCGGCCTCGGGATGGAGTCGAAGATTGCGCTCGGCGTCACGCTCGTGTTCTTCGTCGTGTTCTTCAATACGTTTCAGGGCGTTCGCGAGGTCAATCCCGTGATCCTCAACAACGCGCGCATGCTGCAGGCGTCAAACCGCCAGCTCATGCGCCACGTTTACCTGCCGTCCGCCATGGCGTGGATTTTTTCGAGCCTGCACACCTCGATCGGCTTCGCGCTCGTCGGTGCGGTGGTTGGCGAATATATCGGTTCCGCCAAGGGCATCGGATACGTCGTTTCGCAGGCGCAAGGTGTTTTCGACACGACGGGTGTGTTCGCCGGCTTGATACTGACCTCGATCGTCGTGCTCGGCATCGATCTCGCGATCGAGCGGCTGGAGCACTATCTGTTGCGGTGGCGGCCGCAGGCCTAAGCGACGCTCCGAAGGAATGCCGCCAGCGTCGGGCGAGCCCGCCCAACGCCGGGATTCCATTACATTAGCGTATTTTTATAGATTGAATGCTGGACTGACAGCTTCCGCCCGCAAACGGCGTGCTTGGGGGGTGTACGAGCTCAATCATGGTTGCTCGGCATTAGGGAACCCGAATGGCTTTGGACAAGGCTTTCATCGCAACGACCCGATACGGTCTCGGCCCGCGGCCGGGCGATCTCAGGCTTGTGGACAGCGACCCCAAAGGGATGGCTGACGGCCCAGCTCGATCACCCGGCGCGTCCTCGCGAACTCGACGGCCTCCCGAGCCCCCAGGATCAAATGGGCCGGTTCTTCGCACTGCGGCGCGAGAAAATCGAAGACCGCCGTCAGGTGGCCGAGGCGCCTTCGCGGCCGATCGTCATGCGCGGCACCGTGAGCGAACCCGCATCCGCCACGATAACCGAGGCACCGAACGCCGCTGCGAACGCCTTCAGCCGTCTCGATCAACCGATCCGGGAGATTTATCTCTCGGAGACCGAGGCGCGCACCCTGGCCGCGATCGGGAGCGAGACGCCACTCGTCGAGCGCCTGGTGGCGTTCTGGTCCAATCATTTCACCGTCTCGATTCAACGCGGCGAGATCGCCGGGCTTTGCGGACCGTTCGAGCGCGAGGCAATCCGGCCTTACGTACTCGGGCGGTTTCACGACATGCTGAGTGCCGTCGTGCGCCATCCCGCGATGTTGCTCTATCTCGACAATGCACGATCGATCGGCCCGAACTCGATGGCCGCGGGTCGCGGGCGCAATGTCGGCATCAACGAGAACCTCGGGCGCGAACTGCTCGAGCTGCACACGCTCGGCGTGAAGGGCGGCTGCGGGCAGCATGACGTCGAGGCGATGGCGCGGATGTTGACAGGCTGGACGGTCGTGCCGATCGCCGAGCCCGACGGCGGGCGGTTTTATTTCGAGCCCCGCATCCACGAGCCCGGTCCGAAGACGCTCCTTGGCGTGGCCTACCCGGAGAGCGGTGCGGAGGAAACGCTCGCGGCACTCGCGGCACTCTCGCGCCATCCATCGACCGCAAAGCACGTCGCCGAGAAGCTGGCGCGCCATTTCATCGCGGACGATCCCCCGCCCGCCGCCATCGAGCGCATTGCCGCGGTGTTCCAGCGCACGGGCGGCGACCTCAAGGAAGTGACGCGCGCCGCGATTGAGGCGCCCGAGGCGTGGGCCGAACCGCTCGCCAAGGTGAAGGCGCCGCAGGATTACGTCGTTTCGCTCGTGCGCGCGACGGGCATGACACCGAACGACGGCAAGCTGCTCATCCAATCCCTGCGCATGCTCGACCAAGGCCCGTTCGCGGCCCCTTCGCCTGCGGGCTGGCCAGACCGGGGAGAGGACTGGCTTGGCCCCGAAGCGCTCATGCATCGCATCGAATGGGCGAACGCGGCCGCCAAGAAAATCGGCCGGAGCATACCTGCCGAAGCGATCATGGCGGAGACGATTGCGCCCGTTGCAGCACCGCAAACGCGCGCGGCCATCGCCTCGAGCGACGATCCCGTGGAGAAATTGACGCTCCTTTTCGCAAGCCGCGAGTTCCAGCGGAGGTAGTCCGATGCTGTCACGTCGAGATGTGCTTATTGGGCTGGCAATGGGTTCCGGCGTTGGCGCGCTCGGCCTGCCGCGCGTGGCATTTGCGCGCATCCCGGGCGAGCGCCGCTTTGTGCTGGTCATCTTGCGGGGCGGCATGGACGGCTTGGCAGCGGTACCGCCTTACGGCGATCGCGGCTATCAATCCATGCGCGGGACACTCGCTCTTCCCGCTCCCGGCCAACCGAACGGCGTCATTCCCATCGATAACTTCTACGGCCTCAACGCGGCTTTGGGGCCGATCGCACCTTATTTCAAGAAAGGCGAGGCGCTTGCATTCCACGCGGTCGCAACGCCTTATCGGGACCGCTCCCATTTCGACGGGCAGGACGTGCTCGAGAACGGCACAGCGACACCCCACTCGACGCAAGACGGCTGGCTCAACCGTGCCCTCGCACTTTTCGGGCCGGATGCGCGCCGGGCCGGCCTGGCGGTCGGCCAAGGTGTCCCGCTCGCGTTGCGCGGCGAGATTCCCGTGCAGTCCTGGGCGCCGTCCCAATTGCCGGGGCTTCCGCCCGAGACGATCCAGAAGCTCGCGGTCCTTTACCGCGGCGACAATCCCTTCGCCATGGCGCTCGACGAAGGTGCTCAGGCGGAGACACTCGCCGAAACGACGCTCGGCGACCAGCGTATGATGGGTCCGCAGGGACCCCAAGCGAACGCCTTCGCCAAATTGGCGCCAGAGGCAGGGAAATTGCTCGCCGCAAGGGAGGGCCCGCGCGTTGCCGTCATGGAATGCCTGGGCTGGGACACGCATCAGGGCCAAGGCACCGTGCAGGGCCGCATGGCGGATACCCTCAAGGCATTTGCCCAAGGAATTGACGGACTTGCCGTCTCGCTCGGACCTGCCTGGAAGGATACGGTCGTGCTCGCCGCGACCGAGTTCGGCCGCACTGCGCGCCCGAATGGAACGGGGGGTACTGACCATGGCACCGCGACGGCGGTATTCCTGATTGGAGGTGCGGTACGCGGCGGACGGGTCGTCGCGCGTTGGCCCGGCCTCGACGGCGCCAAGCTCTATCAAAACCGGGATTTGGCGCCCACGATGGACTTGCGCGAGCCGATCAAAGGGGTCCTGCGCGACCATCTGGAGCTTCCTGCGGAAGCGCTCGAGCGAAACGTCTTTCCCAACAGCCTCCTGGCGAAGCCCCTCCCGAGCCTCGTCCAGACCTAGTGTGGTGGATTTGAAGTTCCTAAGATTTTGGCGGCAGTCACGTTTAGGAACTTCAAATCCGTGGGCCACACTAGATTCAATAAATTCTAGTGTGGCTTTGAATCCAAAATTCGCTCACGGTCCCGCACCTAAGATATGGCGAATTTCGGATTCGCCACACTAGGGCCTTCTCCAGACTTAGCGCCTTGCCCTCGGCGCGACCTTCGAAAGGTGACCTTCGAACGGTGACTCCCCGAATTGCCGCACATCGTTTAAGCTTTCGGCTGGGGATTGCCGGCAAGGGTACAATATGGAAACGGCTAGCGGCGAGGCGACCGTGTTGGCGGTCAATGAGGCGTTCTACCGCGCGTTCGCCGACCGCGACCTCACGGCCATGGACAAGGTTTGGGCGCGGGTGGTCGAAGTCGCGTGCGTTCATCCGGGCTGGGCGCCCCTCTACGGGCGCGATGCGGTGATGGAAAGCTGGGCCGGCATCCTGAGCAATCCGAGTGCTCCCGACATCCGTTGCCTTCA
>DATDHA010000345.1:0-2908 GCA_036521815.1 Alphaproteobacteria bacterium
GTTCGGGGTCGCGGCTAGCGCGGCGGCTTTTCCCTCGTTTGCGACGACAAAATGCATCGCGCCACAAGGCGACGCCGATCGGCAAGGCGGGCGCGAAATTGAGTACGAAGTTTTGTTATAATCACAGGCACGATTGGCTGCAAAGCGGCGCCGGCGGCGGGGGCTCGCGAAAAAACGTCGGGCACGCGTCGCGAGGGCACCGGCGGCCCGGTCTCCCTCGGGTGACTTCGTCACGCGGCTGGCGGGCCGGCCGCTATCGACCCTGGCCCGCCGGATGCTAGAGTCGCCGGGCATGCCAGAAGGGTGGGGAATGTCAGGCGACTGTTTTCAAAGACATTTGCGGCTCATTGCGGTGAAGGAGCGCTGCCGCCGAAGATCGCTAATCCGGCGAAGTTCGCGGCGAGGGAGCGCGTCTGGTTCATGTCGCCTGGCCGGCCGCCAGGCGTAGGCCCGACAGGAAAAGCTCGCGGTGCTCGGCGGTCCGATGTTGGCTGGCGTCCGATATCACGACGGAGGTAATGGCCCTCAGCCGCGTGACGATCTCGCGTGCATCCCCGAGCCGACCCATATGAGCGTGGCAGGCGGCGAGAAAGCCATACGACGACGGGTGGCTTGGATCCCCCTGGATTGCGAGGAGCAGGTTCGGCACGGCATCATCGAAGCGCCGAGCGAAGAAATGCGCGGCGCCTATTACAAGGAGCGACAAGCCGACACGGGGACGGGGACTGAGGCGCAGCGCAGCTTCAGCATGCTCGATCGCTATGTCGGGCTGGCCTGCCCATAGCCTGAGTACGCCGCTGATATGCCAGCCGCGCGCGAAACTCGGGTTGAGCGCCAAGGCCCGGTCGACCAACGCCGTCATCGCGCCGATGTCCTCGCCAAAATAAGCCAGCGCGTGGGCGGCACTCGCAAGGGTGCCGGGGTCGTCGCCAGCCGCTTCCAGGGCGCGCCTCGCGAAATCGGCGCCCTTTCGACGATCCGCCTCGGGGTCTTCGCTCCGACCGTCCATAAGCAGCCGAACACAGCAGTGCGCCGCCCAGGCGAGGGCAGGCCCGTAACTCGGATCGCGCGCTATCGCCTGTTCAAGCAGACGAAGCGCCTTAGGGCTTTGTCTTGCCGACGACAAGACCATCGCATAGGCGCGCAGGTAGAGGTCGTAGGCGGTCAGATCGTCGGTAGGGCGGCCGGCCGAACGGGCGGTCTCGGCGGCCTGCAGTGCCGGCTCGATGACGCCGGCGACGCTCGACGCCACCTTGTCCTGAAGCTCGAACACGTCTTCGAGCGAGCCGTCGAAATGGTCGGCCCAGAGGTGCCTCCCGCTGTGCGCGTCGATCAGCTGGGCAGTGATGCGCACGCGACCGGCGGCTTTGCGCACCGATCCTTCGAGGACATAACGGACACCCAGTTCGCGGCCGACCTGCTTCACGTCGATCGCTTGGCCCTTGTAAGTGAAGCTCGAATTGCGTGCGATCACGAACAGCCAGCGGATGCGCGACAGCGCGGTGATGATCTCTTCGACCATGCCGTCGGCGAAATATTCCTGCTCGGGATCGCCACTCAGATTGGCGAACGGCAGCACCGCGATCGACGGCTTGTCGGGCAGCGCGAACACCGGCGCGACGGGAGCCGACGCTGCATCGGGCGTCCCCCGCCTCCTCCTCGCGGCCGATGAGTTCGGAAACCGGCTCGCGAGGGTTCGTTAAATGGCGGGGTAGCTCGGCAGCGGCTGGGGCGGCCCCTGGAACGCCCGCGGAATGCGCGCGGATCTCGCCGGTGAATTGGTAACCTCGCCCCGCAACCGTCCGGATCAGATCGCGATCCGCGCCCAAGGCTTTGCGCAGAAGCGAAATCGCGCCCTGCAAGCTGTTCTCCTCGACGATCCTGCCCGTCCAGACCCGGCTCATCAGCTCGTCCTTGCTGACGACAGTCCCTGACGCCTCGATCAGCGCCATCAGCACGTCGAAATCGCGTCCGCCGAGCTTGATCGGCCGGCCGTCGGCGAGAAGTTCGCGGCGATTCGGTACGACCCTGAAACGGCGGAACTCGACCATCGTCGGAGCCCCGGGCATGTGATCCACGGCAGCGATTGTAGAGGGACATTTCAGGAATTTCCAGGTTTTTGCAGGTTTGAACGCTAACCGCAGACTTCCTCAGAACTAATCATTCTTTTCTCCAAAGACTCGGCAGGCGGCGGCGCTTAAAAGGAACGAGGTTGCTCATCGCCAGGAGAATGCGGAGTCCGGCGGAACTGCGTGAGCCGCGCGAAAGGAGCGGAACCTTGGCGATGTGCTCTTTATCGGCGATCTTTAATCAATTACAGACCGGCCAATGGCGCCGCAAACCGCGCTCGGGTCCGGTAATAATTGCGGGCTCGTCTCGCGCAACCCCACTGAGAAGGTGTAGGCCGATGATGCGATCCGTTGCGTCGCTCGTTGTTGTTTTGTTGGCCGGGCTGGCCCTGCCGCCAGCCGCGGTTTGCGCGGAAAGCACGCCAGCACCGGCGGCGGCGACCGCGCCGGCGGAGCCGGAGGCGAAGGCGCTGCTGATGCGAATGGCCGATTTTCTGGGCAAGACCAAGGCCTTCAGTGTGAACATCGACGCCGTCTATGACGTCGTGCAGGCCTCCGGGCAAAAGATCGAGTTCGGCGAAGTGCGGCATGTCCTGGTCGATCGGCCCGACCGGATGCGCGTCCAGGCGGAAATGAGCGATGGCGAGAAGCTGACGATGTATTTTGACGGCAAGACCTTTACCATGTTCAGCCCCAAGGAAAACGTTTTCACCAAACTAGAAAAACCGGGATCGGTGGACGATGTTATGAAGTTTATCGTGCAGGATTTGCAAACTCCGATCCCTTTGTCGATGCTGTTGTTGGCTTCGATCAAGGACGAACTGGAGAAACGGGTAACC
>DATDHA010000346.1:0-3631 GCA_036521815.1 Alphaproteobacteria bacterium
GCTAGCTCCGCCTCTTGCCGTTTGAGCGTCTTTCCCGCCGCAACGTGCGCGAGGAGCTGCTTGAGGTCGGCGAGGTCGCCCGTCATGCGGCGAGCGCTCCAGGCTTCGCGAGGGCCAGGAAATTGGCGAGCAGCTTGTGGCCCTCCACCGTCTCGATGCTTTCCGGATGGAACTGCACGCCGAAGATTGGGAATTGGCGATGGCGCACGCCCATGACGAGGCCGTCATCGGTCCGCGCGGTAACTTCGAGGCTTGCCGGGAAGCCTTCGCGCTCGACGACGAGAGAGTGATAGCGCGTTGCAGGAAACGGATTGGCGAGACCGCGGAAGATATCGCTGCCACTGTGGTGAATCATGCTCGTCTTGCCATGCATCGGGAGCGGCCCACGCACCACCCGGCCGCCGAATGCCTGGCCGACGGCCTGATGGCCGAGACAAACGCCGAGCAGGGGGAAGCGGCCCGCCGCGGCATTGACGAGGGGGACGCAAATACCGCCGCGATCGGGGTCGCACGGACCGGGCGAGAGAATTATCCCTTCGGGCGCCATGGCGATTGCGTCCTGCACGGTGAGCGCGTCATTGCGCCATACCGATACCTCAGCACCTAGCTCGCCCAGATAGTGGACCAGGTTGTAGGTGAAACTGTCGTAGTTATCGATCAGCAGATACATTGAAGACGATGTATTCCGAGTTGTTCCCGCGCGCGAGCGCAATTCCTGCCGAACGGTCGGAAGTCGAACGGTTATAACAGGTCGCCCGGTGACGCGAAAGGCGAGGGGTTCCGTGCACACCTAGCGCGCGCGATCGCTCGCCCAATGCGGCCTGCCGCCTCTGCGGGCCGCAGCATCTGGCTTGCGAAGCTGTCCGAAGTCACTACGCCGGTGCACCATGAGCACCTCGCAGCTCGCGAATCCCGCTCGGTGGCCGGCGAACGGCGCCGATGCCGAGGTGCGTGCAATCCTACCGCTATGCCACTATATTTCGGGGGATGGCACGTCGGATACGACAGCATCTTGGGCACCGCAAGCGACGCTCGGCAGGGCGGTTCTGGGTGCTGAGCGGGTGGCGCGTCTGGCTCGGCTGGCGCATCGATGATGTCGCCGAGCGGCTCCGCACTGGTTTTCGCGGGCGGCCCGGGCGCGGCCACAGAGCCATGAGAGGCGGTCAGACAACAATAACAAGGCGGCTAGCCGCGGTCACCATTGCGATCGCACTCGGTGTCACCAGTGGCGAGCTCGCCGGCGGGAGGCATCGTCCGCACGATACGTCGCGGGCGCCGCCAAAACCAGTGGCCGGGAGCAATGTCGTCGAACTCCCGCTCGTGGAGCGATTGGCCGCAGCGGCGCAGGCGCCTCCGCCCGCAGCCGTGCCGAGCCCACCACCCAAACTCATCACCTCCCACGAAGACCCGCAGGTGGTCTACGAAGAAGTGACTCCCGAGTCGTTAGCCGGCAAGCAAAGCGGCGGTGCGCCCGAGCGTGAGACGAAACCTGCACTCCTCGCCAATCTCTCCAACTTCGCGTCGAAGCCGATCGACGGGCCGAAGCCGCTCTGGCTTCGCAATGCGCAGGCGATCCCCGACACCCACGGCCGGCCGATCGTAGCGCTCGTGATCGACGACGTGGGGCTCGACCGCAAGCGCGCCGAGCGGGCCATGCATCTTCCCGCACCCGTGACGCTCTCGTTCATGACGTATGCACCCGAGGTATCCGTTCAGGCGCATGAAGCGAGTTCACTCGGCCACGAGCTCATGGTGCATTTCCCGATGGAGCCGGACAACGCGCGGGTCGACCCCGGTCCGCATGCGCTGCGCGTGGGCGAGAATGCCGCCGAAATCGAGGAAAATCTCAATTGGGGCCTGGGGCAATTCTCGGGCTATGTCGCGATCAACAACCACATGGGCAGCAAATTTACCCGCGATGCCGAAGGCATGCGCGTCGTGATGCGGGAACTCAAGGCGCGCGGACTCTTCTTTCTCGATTCGCGCACGACAAGTGCGACGGTTGGCCCAGCCGAGGCGCGCGACGTGGGCTTGCCCTATCTCGAGCGCGACATCTTCCTCGACAATGTCGATACGCGCGAGGCGGTCGCAGCACGGCTTGCCGAGGTCGAGCACACAGCACATCGCTATGGCTACGCGATCGCGATCGGCCATCCGCGCGACGTCACGCTCGACGTCCTCGAGAAATGGACCGCCGAGGTTTCGTCCCGCGGCTTGGCCCTCGTTCCCATCAGTGCGGTGATGCGACTAAAGCTGACGGCGGATCCGGCGAAGGTGAGCGGGTAGGGACGCGCCGCGTTAGCGCCGGCTCGCAAATCGAACCGCCTCCTCGGCAGCGCGGATGAGTGCGCGGGCCTTGCTGCGCGTCTCCTGGTATTCGGCTTCCGGATCGCTGTCGGCCACGACCCCGCCGCCGGCCTGCACGTACATGGTGCCGTCCTTCACGAGTGCCGTTCTGAGCACGATGCAGTTATCCATTGCGCCGTTCGCCGCGAAATAGCCGACCGCACCGGCATATATGCCGCGCCGCTCGTTTTCGAGCTCATCGATGATCTCCATGGCCCGGATCTTGGGCGCTCCCGACACCGTGCCGGCGGGAAACCCCGCGACGAGGGCGGCAAGCGCGTCGTGCTTCGGATCGAGGGTGCCTTCGACGTTCGAGACGATGTGCATGACGTGGGAGTAGTACTCGATCTGCATCTTCTCGGTCACCTTGACGGTGCCGATCTTCGCGACCCGCCCCACGTCGTTGCGGGCAAGGTCGAGGAGCATGAGATGCTCCGCCAATTCCTTGGGGTCGGCAAGGAGATCGTCTGCGAAGGCCTTGTCCTCGGCGGCGTCCCGTCCACGGGGGCGCGTGCCGGCGATGGGGCGGATCGTGACGATGCCGTCGCGCAGGCGCACCAGGATTTCCGGGCTCGATCCGACGACCGCAAAGCCGCCGAAATCGAGGTAGAAGAGGAACGGCGAGGGGTTCAGCCGGCGGAGCGCGCGATAGAGGGCGAAGGGCGGCAATTTGAAGGGCAGGGCAAAACGCTGGGACGGCACGACCTGGAAAATGTCGCCGGCCCGGATATACGCCTTCGCCTGCTCGACGAGCGAATGGTACGTCTCGCGCGTCACGTTCGAGCGCGGCTCGGCGATCTCGGCGTGACTGGCACCTGTCTCCCGGCGATAGGTAACGCTCCGCTCGAACTCCACGACGAGATCGGCAAGCCGTTCTTGCGCCAGATCGAACGCGCGTTCCACCGAAACACCTTTCTCGGGCCATACCGGGGTGAAAAGCGTCACGGAGTCTTCGAGGCTGTCGAATACGGCGACGATGGTGGGCCTGAGAAAGACGGCGTCCGGAATTCCAAGCACGTCGGGGTTTGCGTCGGGCAGACGCTCCATCTGCCGCACCATGTCGTAGCCCATATAGCCGAACAGGCCGGATGCCATTGGCGGGAGTTTGGCTGGAAGCTCGAACCGGCATTCCTCGATAAGGGCGCGCAGCGAGCCGAGCGGATGGTCGGCGCACGGCTCGAACGCGTTGGCGTCGACGCGCGCGCGGCGGTTTATCTCGGCCTTGCCGTGCACGCAGCGCCAGATGAGGTCTGGCTTGAGGCCCACGAAGGAGTAACGGTTCCGC
>DATDHA010000347.1:0-5908 GCA_036521815.1 Alphaproteobacteria bacterium
TCCAAAATCACCCGCCGCCCGCTCCCCGTCGACGACCCGGTGCAGCGCTGCCCCGACATCACCCTGGCCGCCACCCTCCTCGCCTGGCACCCCGCCACCCCGCTCGCCGACGGCCTCACCCGCACCATCGCCTATTTCGACACGCTCCTCCGCGAACGCAGCCAAATCGAGCGCCGAGCCGAGGAGTAGGAAGGGCCGATGAGGATTCTGGTGTTCGGGGCGGGGGGGCAGGTCGGCCGCGAGGTTTGCCGCGCCGCCTGGCCGCCGCGGTACGCGGTCCTGGCGTTCGACCGAAAGGCTGTCGACATCACCAGGAGTGCCGCGATCGGCGAGGTCCTGGCGCGTGAGGCCCCGGATCTCGTGATCAACCTGGCGGCCTACACGGCCGTCGACCGCGCCGAGAACGAACCGCAAGAGGCCTGGGCGGTCAACTGCGCCGGGGCCGCTCACATTGCCGCGGCCTGCGGCGCGAGTGCGACGCCTCTCATTCAGTTGTCGACGGACTATGTCTTCGACGGACGCAAAGCAGGACCCTATCGCGAGGAGGATGCGGTCGACCCGCTCGGGGTCTACGGGCGCAGCAAGGAAGCCGGCGAGCGTGCCGTGCGGGCGGCTCTGGCACATCACCTGATCCTGCGCACGGCGTGGATCTTCGGGGTGTACGGCGCCAATTTCGTCAAGACGATGCTCCGCCTCGCAGCTGAGCGCCCCGTTCTGCGCGTCGTCGCGGACCAGCGCGGGTGCCCCACTGCCGCCGCCGACATCGCCGCTGCGCTGGTCGTGTTCGCTGCGCATATCGAAAGCGCAGAGGCGAAATGGGGCACTTACCACCTCGCTGGCGACGTCGCGACCAGCTGGCATGGCTTTGCTGAGGCGATATTCGACCTGGCCGCCCCATGGCTTGCGGCGCGTCCGCGCATCGAGCCGATCGCGACCGAGCAATACCCAACGCCGGCGCGACGTCCGCTGAACTCGGTTCTCGATTGTCACAAGATAAAGGAAGCTTTTGACATCTCGCCGCCGCCTTGGCGGCCGGCACTCGAGGCGGTAATCCGGGAGTTGCTTGACTCGTAGCCCATCTTGAGGCGGCGATATCGCCACACTTTGACCCCGAGACCGGGGGCGGGAGTTAACCGCGGCGAGCGAGGGAGGAGGCGACGCAAGTGAACCAGGAGACGGAGAGCGAGATCGAGCGCGGGCTGGTCGAGAGGGCAAAGCAGGTGCTGCCCGCTGGCACTTTCGGGAATTTTCCATCCGAGGTGGTGATCCGCGAGGGCCGCGGCGGCCGTGTGTGGGATGAGAGCGGCAGGGAGTACGTCGACTTCCTGCTCGGTTCGGGACCGATGCTCGTCGGCCACGCCCACCCCGAGGTGACGGCCGCTGCCCAGGCGCGCATCGCGCAGGGCACCACTTTCTTCGCCAACAACCGTTATGGGATTGAGCTCGCCGAGGCCATCGTCGCGGCGGTACCTTGCGCCGAGCAGGTGCGTTTCGTGTCTACCGGCTCCGAGGCAGACCTCTACGCCATGCGCGCCGCGCGGGCGTTTCGCAAGCGCGACAAGATCCTCAAATTCGAGGGCGGCTATCACGGCATGAGCGACTATTCGCTGATGAGCCTCGCCCCGAAGCGTCCGGGCAACTTCCCGCTGCCGATCCCCGACTCGGCCGGGATTCCGCGCAGCCTGCGCGACGAAATTCTGGTGGCACCGTTCAACGACCTCGAGGTTGTCGCGAGCCTCGTGCGTGAGCACAAGGACGAACTCGCCGGCGTGATCCTCGAACCGTTCCAGCGCATCATTCCACCCGCCCCGGGCTTTCTCGAGGGGCTGCGCAAGATCACCGCGGAAAGCGGCATCCCGCTGATCTTCGACGAGGTCGTGACCGGGTTCCGTTTCGCCTATGGCGGCGCGCAAGAGTATTACGGCGTCGTCCCGGATCTGTGCACGCTCGGCAAGGTGATCGGCGGGGGCTTCCCGCTCGCGGCGATCGCCGGGCGCGCGGAAATCATGGCCCATTTCGACCGCAGCCGGGTCGGCGACGAAGATTTCCTGACTCAGATCGGCACCCTGTCGGGCAATCCGGTCGCGGCCGCGGCCGGGCTCGCGACCCTCGAGATCCTGCGGCGACCTGGCACCTATGACCGCCTCTTCGCCACCGGGCGGGAGTTGATGGGCACGCTGGCCAATTTGCTGAAGCGCAGCGGGCTCACGGCACAAGTGATCGGCGAGCCGCCGCTCTTCGATGTGGTGTTCAGCGGCGAGGCCGTGCGGGACTACCGCGGCACCTTGCGCGGCGACGCGGACACCCTGCGGCGCTTCAATGCGCTGCTGCGCGAACGCGGCGTTTTGAAAGGGGAGTCGAAATATTACGTCTCGCTCGCTCACACGTCGGAGGACGTCCGGCATGCCTGTGACGCGTGGGCCTCGGCCCTCGGAGTGCTGGCCGCGGCCTGAGGCGCTTATTTCCTCTTCGCGACAACACCGGTGCGCAGCGAGCCGATCGCCGGGGAATTCATTTCGACAACGTCGCCGGGTTTCAGAAAGCGTTCCGGTGCCGAACTCCCATCCGGCAGCAAATCGCTCGAATCCGCTGCGGTGCCGGCGGCCGTTCCGCCGCTGACGACGTCTCCCGGATAAAGCGTGAAGTCGCGAGACAGGTGTTCGAGGTATTCGCCAAAGCTGAAGACCATATCGCGCGTGTTGAAGCGCTGGCGGCGCTCGCCGTTTACGAGGGTCTCCAGATCGAGATGGGTAGGGTCGGCCTCGTCAACCACGATGCAGGGGCCGAGCGAGCACGACGTATCGAAATTCTTTGGAAAGGCGAAATTGAGCGGTCCGCCCGGCGTCTCCCGCGGCGCGCGGATGCTCCAATCGGCGAGCATCGTGACGCCCCAGACGTAATCCTTGAGCTGCGTAGGCTTCAGGTCGACGCCGCGCTTGCCGAGCACGATCGCGATCTCGCCCTCATAGTCGAGGCGGTTGCAGCGGTCGGGATAGACGAGCTCGCCGTCGGGGCCGGTGACCTCGCGGGCGAGCTTCCAGAAACCCCAGAACCCGGCCTTGCGGATTTCCTGATAGGCGTCGCCCTCATAAGGTCTGCGACGCATCTTTTCG
Organism: Alphaproteobacteria bacterium; assembly: GCA_036521815.1. GTDB lineage: Bacteria > Pseudomonadota > Alphaproteobacteria > JACZXZ01 > JACZXZ01 > DATDHA01. The sequence continues at coordinate 3,114 of DATDHA010000347.1, forward strand.
GCCATTGCTGCAGCGTGGTCGGCGAAATTTCCGCCGGCGCAGGCGATGCGGGCGTTGTCGGGCCGCGGCGCGTGCAGGCGCACATCCGCAGCCGCGTAAACCAGAGCCTCGCCGCGCAGGCCCAGCCTGTCCTGGGCTTGCCCGAACAGATGATCAAGCGCTTTCTGCGCGTGTTCGAGCGCCCGCGGACCGCCTTCGATCAGACGCGCGAGGTCCGACGGCACGAGCGCCTCGGCCATTTCCAGCGGACTGGGTTCGCCGGTCCGCTCGCGCAGGTATTTTGCGCAGGCATAAGACAGATCGACGACATTGCCGTCATGCAACGCGCCGGTCCGCTTGTCGGGGCCGAATACGACGATTTTCATCGAACGCAACTCCTAGCCGAGAGTGCCGCTTCTATACGGCAGGCCACCATAGTTCGCGGCGCGCCTGGTCTGAACCGATTGTAATCGAACCGGTGACGATCGGGCATGCCTCACGGGGCTCCCGCCGCTCAGGTCCCGGCGGTGAGCCACCGGGGCAGCGGCGCCCCGATCGTCAGCGAGGCCGTGGCCGATGCGGCCTGTTGACTGTCCGGCGCGGCGGAAACACATAGCACCCTGCCGCGGCCTTCGCCGCGGCCGGTTTCTGGGCTTCGTTCATCGCCCGGCACCTGTGCATCGGTGGATGGCCACCGGCTCGGTTGGCAATTCTTGGGATCAACCGGGCGCTTTGTGCGTCGAGACGGCTGATTGCCGGAGAAGAGTAAGGATGATGTTTCAGGCTCAATGCGGTCGTTTGTGGCGCTCTTTGGCGGTCCTCGCCGCCATCGGCATGAGCGCCGTCCCTTCTGCCGACGCCAAAGACTCGTCGGATGCGGTCAGAGATGCCGAAACTTACCTGGCAACGGGCGATCTGAAGGCCGCAATGATCGAGCTGAAGAACGCCGTCAGCCTATCGCCGCAGGATGCTGCCATTCGCGCCCGGCTTGCCAAAGTATATTTGCAGCTCGAAGATTTTACGTCGGCGGAGCGTGAGGCACGATCGGCCCGCGAGTTGAGCGGTGACGAGGCCGACTTTTTGCCAATTCTCGCTGACGCTTTGCTTGCCCAGAAAAAATTTGAAGACGTCCTCAATGTGATCGAGCCGGGCGATAGAGCTCCCGTCCTCGAAAGTCAGGCCAGGACGGCTATTGGCATCGCTGCGGCGGGTCTCCACTATGGCGCAAACGCCGAAGCGATGCTGCGCGATGCCATCCGGCTCGACCCAAGCGCGATGAAGCCAAGGCTCCAACTCGCCCAGCTTCTCAACAAAACGAACCCCGAGTCGGCTGATCAGGTGATCGATGCGGCTATCGCAGCGAGCCCGCAATCGGCGGAACCTCTTCAACTCAAGGGCGAAATGCTATGGTCCCGAGGGGATCTCGACGGAGCTGTGCGTTTATTCGGCGAGGCGCTCCTGGCGGATCCCAAAAATCTCCGGGCTCATCTGAGCCGCGCCAACGTCGACATCGTGCAGGGCAAATTCGCCGCCGCGGACGAAGATCTCGATCCAATCCTCAAGGCTGCTCCCCAAAACTTCTTGGCCAATTACCTACGCGGCTTTGAGCAACTCAAGCAGCAGCAATATGGCGCAGCCGATCGTACATTTGATCGTTTCAGCCCCGCCTTTTCTTCTTTCCCCGACGGATACTATCTCCAAGGATTGACAAAACTGGCACTCGGACAATTCGAGCCCGCAGAGGGCATCCTGGCCAAATACCTTCGCAGCGTTCCCAACGACCCGCAGGCGAGGCGCCTCATCGCAAGCGCCGCTTTGCAGCAGAATGGCGCGACCCGCGCAATCAAGTATCTGACACCGCTCGTCGATGGGTTGCCGCCGGACCCGGCAACCTTGACCCTGCTCGGCAATGCCTATATGGCCGACGGCAAGCCGGAACTCGCGCTACAGCAATTCGAGAAGGCTGCGGCGCTCGATCCCGAAAGCCCGGGGTTGAAGACGCGCACGGCGGTCGCGGAGATCACCACCGGTCGGGCGCGCCAAGGACTCGAAGAACTCGAACGGGTGTTCGCCAGCGCGACCGGCGCCGTCATCGCCGGACCAAGCCTAGTGCTGACCGATCTGCACGCAGGGCGTATCGACAAGGCGGCCGAGGTCGCGACGTCCCTGATCAATCGAGACGCCGACAATCCTCTCTATCAGACTTTGCTGGGCGAGGTTCGTGTCGCGCAGCGCGATTATACCGGGGCGGAAACCGAATTCCGTGCCGCGCTGGGGCGTAACCCGCAATTTGCGGCGGCTACGCGCGACTTGGCCGAGCTCTACGTGGCAACCGGGCGCATCGACGACGCCAAAAAGGTCTATACCGATCTTCTTGCGAAGGATGCAGGGGATGGCACAGCCCTTCTCGGGCTCGCAGATATCGCGATCGCGGAAAAGAAGTGGGCCGAAGCGATCGACGATCTCAACCGTGCGCGCGCCGTCGCCAAACATGATCCCGCGCCCGGGCTCAAGCTCGTCAGGGTCTATGAATCGCGTACTGATTGGGACAGCGCCAAGGCAATTGCGATGGAGCTCGGCGAGCTGTTCCCGCTAGATGCTGATGTCGCGGAGGCGCAGGGCCGTGCTCGGCTCGAAGCCGGCGACACAAAGGGAGCTATAGCCAGCTACAAACTCGCCCAACAACTCGCGCCGGATTCGGTTCCGATCCTTTCTCGCTACGTCGCCTTGTTGCGGCGAGCAAAATACTTTCGCGACGCGCGGGACGTTCTGCAAGACGCTGTCGCGCGTAACCCACGCAACGCCTCGATCAAGGC
>DATDHA010000348.1:0-2136 GCA_036521815.1 Alphaproteobacteria bacterium
ATTGCCGCCGCGGTCAAGGCCTCGCGCCTATATCTTTTGACCGACGTCGCCGGTGTCCTCGACAAGTCGGGCGAACTCATCCAGGACATGACCATCGGCCGCGTCGCGGAACTCAAGGCCGACGGCACCATCAGCGGCGGCATGATTCCCAAAGTCGAGACCTGTGCGACGGCGGTCGAGGGAGGCGTGGAGGCGGCGGTGATTCTCGACGGCCGCGTCCAGCACGTCCTCCTGCTCGAGATCTTCACGACACAAGGTGTCGGCACCCTTATCGGGAAGGGTTGAGGCGCGGAAGCCCGAACGCGGACGCAAGAATATAGAATGCCGAAGAGTTCAGTTCGCGTGGTTCCCGAGGCTTGGTTTCCGGCTCCTTGTTGTCGCTCTCTGTCTTCCGCTCACGCGGCGTCGAAGAATTCGAGCTGCCAGCGCATTTCGTCCTCCGTGAGCGGAAATCCTACGCCGTCGCGCGCATAGATCGCCTTGCTGGGCGAAATCCCCGCAAGGCGCGTTTGAAGCTGAACCGAAAGCCTCATGCTGAACCCGGCCTTCCACACAAGCGCGGTGATGCCCTTGGCGCTGCTGATCGCGATGATCTTATCGACCATGGCAAAGGGCAGCTTCGTCTTGAGGGCAAGCGATGCAGCGACAAACGTACGATCCCGCCCGGCGACCGCCGCCGCCACCGCGTCCTCATCGAGCGCACCCGCAAGGAGCACCGACCGCGCGCGCGCAATCGCCGCCGCGACACTGCCGGCATCTTCCTCCAGCTTCGGTTTCGTCCCCTCCGCCAGCGGCGCAAGCTGGTTCGGGGTTTCGCCCGGCACTTGCGCAACAGCCGGCCCTGGGGCGAAGCGTGGCGCCACAGCGTTGGGGTCGCTCAGCCGCACCGTCACCAGGCGCTCGATCTCCCGGAGGGCGCCGGCATCCAGGTCTTCCCGCCGTGCCAGCTTCTCGGCGAGCGGAGCGGCGACGACATGCGCGAGCCGGGTCACGGCGCGTGCGGAAAGCTTTGGACGCTCGACGAGAGATTCCTGCCATGCGGGAACCGCGGCCGCCTGCTCGATCAGAAGATCAAGGGTTTCCTCGCGAATTTGAGCGCTTTCGTTTGCAAGGAGTGCGGCGATGCCGCTTTCGCTTCCGGTTGCGACCACCGCATCGGATAGTGCCGCACCGAGCTCGGCGCGCCGCGCCACGGCACCGACGACCTCGGCCGCGGGATTTGCCTCGATCGCCGAAATGAGGTCGCGTTCGCGAAGTACGGGCGAATCCTTGAGCACGGGTGCCGCCACTTCGGGGTCCGGGTCGCTCGCCAGCAACCGCACGATGTCGCGCGGGATGTTCGCGATATCCTTGACCGCCTGAGAGACGACGCGGCGTATGCGCGCGAGTTCGTCCCGCGCCAGGGCTTTCAGGAGCTCGAAGAAAAGCTTGGCACGGCCGGGCCGCTCATCGGCACTGCGGTCACTGGCAACCTGAGCCACCTTCCCCGCAAGTGCGAGCCGCACCTCCTCGCTTGTATCGCGACTGAGCAACAGCTCGGCCTGAATCGGCGTCTCGGGATTGGCTGCAACCGCCATTCGCACTTCGGGGGCCGCGTCTTGTGCGAGATAGTAGAGGACTTCCTGGGGAACGTCCCGGCGTGATGCGAGCAATCTTCGGATAACCGTGTCCTCGATCATGAGGAACTTCTTGGCTTCGTCGTAGCCGAGCGGTTGAGCGGTGTTTTCGAGGCGCAGGCGCATTGCGGTCGTGGATTCGCGCGTCATGATGCCTCCGCCGCTTGAGCCGGGGCGGCAACGCAGAGATTGCGCTTGCCGCCGCGCTTGACCGCATACATGGCGGCGTCGGCCCGCGCAGTAAGGGAAGTGACCCCCTCCCCGGACGCGGCACCGTAGGGTGCGATGCCGATCGAGAGGCCAAGTGGGCGGCTGGCATCGGCCGAGAACTGCACCAAGGCATCCGAAAGCTCGAGCAGCACCTCGGCACGAATTCGCGCACCCGCTTCGTCGACGCCCTCGAGCCATAACGCGAATTCATCGCCTCCGAGCCGCGCCACGAGATCGCCGGGGCGCGTACCTTGGCGCAGAAGCTCGGCCACGTGGACGAGAAGATCGTCGCCCTTCTGGTGACCGAAGC
>DATDHA010000349.1:0-6430 GCA_036521815.1 Alphaproteobacteria bacterium
GCGCGAACTCGCCCACCGCCTGACCGATTGGTCGAAAAACCTCGGGCACGTGGAGCGCCGCTTTGTCGTCTGCACCGGTGGCGGTCCGGGCATCATGGAGGCCGCCAATCGCGGGGCGTCCGAAGCGAAGGGGCTCAATGTCGGGCTGACGATCTCGATCCCGAACGAGGAATTTTACAATTCCTACGTGAGCCGGGAGCTCCACATGCATTTCCATTATTTTTTCATGCGCAAATTCTGGTTCGTATATCTGGCAAAGGCGGTCGTGCTGTTTCCCGGCGGATTCGGCACGCTCGACGAGCTCTTCGAAATCCTCACGCTCGTGCAGACGCGCAAGATGCGCAAGCCGATGCCGATCGTGCTGTTCGGAACGAAGTTCTGGGATGAGGTCGTCAATCTCGACGCCCTCGTGCGGTACGGAACGATCAGCCCGGAGGACGTCCGGCTCTTCCATCGCACGAACTCGGTCGACGAGGCTTACGAGCTGATCACGCACGGCTTGACCGAGTTTGCCTTGGGCAGCCCTGGCCCGACCCTATAGAAAGTGACGGGATTAAGCTGATCCACCGTCCCCCCACCCCCACCCGCTCGCTGACGCTTGCGACCTCCCCCCTCAGATGGGGAGGTGAATATGAAAGCCCTCCCTCCTTGAGGGGGAGGGTTGGGAGGGGGGTAAGGTTTCCAAATCATCTCATCACGCCGGAGGGAACGACCGGCTGGGGTGCCGCGGCGGCCCTCAACGCTCGAGGATCGTGCGCAGGAAATCGCGCGTGCGCCGCTCTCGTGGGGCCTCGAAAATCTTGCCGGGCTCACCCTCTTCGACGATCACGCCGTCATCCATGAAAATGACGCGCGAAGCGACCTGCCGCGCGAAATTCATTTCATGAGTCACGACCAGCATCGTCATGCCCAGCCTGGCGAGCGCGCGCATGACCGAGAGCACCTCCGCGACGAGCTCGGGGTCAAGCGCACTCGTCACCTCGTCGAACAGCATCGCCTTGGGGTCCATGGCGAGCGCGCGAGCGATCGCGACTCGCTGCTGCTGGCCGCCCGACAATTCCTCGGGGTAAGCGTCCGCCTTGTCCGTGAGGCCCACTTGCGCGAGCAGCTCATGCCCGCGTTCGATCGCCGCCGGCTTCGGCTTGCGCAGCACGTGGACGGGCGCTTCAATGATGTTCTCGATGACAGTCAGGTGCGGAAAGAGGTTGAACTGCTGAAACACCATGCCGACCTGGGCGCGGACGGCGGCGATCGCGCGGTTCGAATGGGAGCGGAAGGCGCCTTCGACCTCGTCGCGGTAGACGAGCTGCCCGTCGATGCGGATGCGGCCCCGCTCGGCCACCTCAAGGTGGTTGATGCAGCGCAGAAGTGTCGATTTCCCGCTCCCCGACGGGCCGATGATGCAGACAACGTCGCCCGCCGTCACCGTGAGGTTGATGCCCTTGAGCACGTGGTGCGCCTCGAAATACTTGTGCAGGTCCTCGACTTCGACCATCGCAGGTGCTGGATCCGAGCCCATCGCCGTCACGTCCGTTTCCGCCGGTAGCCGCGGCGCGTCATGCGCTCGAGGTATCCGACGAGCCGTGCTGCCGGAAAGCTCACGACGAAGTAAAGGACGCCGGTCACCGTGTAGAGCGTGAAATACTGGAAATTGCGCGCGGCGAGGATCTGGGCGGTGAACACCACTTCCTGGATGCTGACGACCGAGCAGAGGGCCGTGTCCTTGAAGAGCCCGATGAAATAGTTGCCGAGTGACGGAATGACGATGCGGATCGCCTGCGGCAGGATGATGCGGCGCATCGCGAGCGCGTGCGTCATCCCGAGTGCGGCGGCGGCGTCGTGCTGGCCGCGGGAAATCGCCTGGATGCCGCTGCGATAGACCTCGGAGATATAGGCGGAGTAGTTGAGCGAGAGCGCGATCACGCCGGCCGTGAAGGAGTCGAGGCGGATGCCGATCTCCGGCAGCACGTAATAGACATAGATGAGCTGCAAGAGGAGTGGGGTGCCGCGGATCACCTCGATATAACCCTTGATGAACCAGCGCAGCAGTCCGAAACGGGACATGCCGCCAAGCGCGACCAAGAGGCCGCAGACGAGGCAGATAACGATCACGACGAGCGTGAGCTCGACTGTCATCAACAGGCCGGCAAGAAGCGGCCCGAAGTTCGCGATCGCGATTTCGAGATTGAAGATTTCCATGGCGAAGGATCAACCGGGCGAGGAACCGGCCGGGGTGCGGCGCACCCCGGCCGCCGCCCCTTTCAAGGATTGAGCTTGTAGAAGACCAGGTTGCGGTCGCTCAGCCCATATTTCTTCAGGATGTAGCTGACGTGCCCGTTGGCGCGCATCTCGGCGAGCGCCTGGGTATACGCGGCGCGCAATGTGCAGTCTTCCTTGCGCATGGCGAAGCGCGCCATGCCGTAACCGCCGCCGTTGATGATGTCGTCCGGAGCCGCGATGTTCCAGAGTGGTTCGAGATTGTTGCCCGGATTCGTCTTGTTGAATTCGAGATAGACGAGGTCGTCCTCGAGCACGGCTTCGAGGCGGCCTTGATTGAGGCTCTGCAACTCCTCGACCTCGGCCTTGAAGGGCTGCAAATCGGCACCGACCTTGCGCAGATAGAATTCAGCCGCCGAGCCGGTGATGCCGCCCACCTTCTTGCCCTTGAGGTCGTCATAGGACTTGATGCCGAGCGGGTTGCCCTTGGGGACGATGATGACGGGTCCATACCAATAGGCCGGGCCGCTGAAGCTGATCACCTTGTCGCGCTCGGGCGTGTGGTGGATGTTGCCGGCGATCACGTCGGTGCGCTTCGAGAGCAGTGCCGGGATTTGCGATTCCCAAGGCATCCATTCGACCTTGATGGTCTTGACCCCCATCCAATCGAGGGCTGCCTTATTGATGTCCCAGTCGATTCCCGTCGGGCTCTTGGTTTGCTCGTCGAGCCAAGCTTCCGGCGGATTGTTCGAAAAGCCGAGGGTTACGCCGTCTTTTTGCGCCTTCGCAAGCGAGCCATCGCCGCAGCCATCGAACATCGGCTTGGATTCGTTGAAGAACGTCGGGTCGGCACCGACGGCGGGCAGTGCGACCAATGAACCCGCCAAGCCGAGAGCAAGGAAGATACCGTGTGACATGCGCATGTTAAGCTCCTCCTCTGATTTTGCATTGCCGCGCCCTGCATGGGGGCGGGCCTTTATTCGCCGCATTGCCGGGATCGCGAGCACCGCGGGCGGGAGACGTGCACGCTGGACTGCCGCCGGTCTTCGGCGACGCCACCGGTGCACGCACGCGACGCTGCCGCCTGGCCGCAGCCCTTGCGTGTATGTCCGGTGGTCCGCCGCTCACGAGGCGTTCAGACAGCGCAAAACATTAGCATAATTTCATATTGTAGAGCCAGTGACTCCCGGATTGGCCGCACCTCTACTTCGCTCGCGTCTCCGGAGATAGCGGAGTTCGGCGACCGCACCGCCCGATCGGCCGTTCATTCTTGATTCGTCATCACAGGCCGACGTAGCATCCGTATAATATACCGGCAAAATCTCACCAGCCTTCGGCACCATCGTCTCTTTGGGGGGAAGCGTCATGCGGGCTCAAAACGTCATTCCGTCGCTTTTCCTCGATTTCATGCAGATGCAGCAATTCGCCAAGAATCCCCTCGTCATAAACGGGGGAGAGGGGATTTATCTGACCGACATCGAGGGCAATCGCTACATCGACGGGCTTTCCGGCGTATTCGTCACGAGCCTCGGGCACGGCAACGCGCTCGTCATCGACGCGATGGCCGAACAATTGAAGCGGCTCGCCTTCGCACCCCCGCTCCATGGCACGAACCCTCCGGCCCTCGAGTTGACCCAGCTTCTCCTCGGCATCGCACCGGAAGGGGTTGGTGCGCTCAAATTCTTGAGTGGGGGGTCCGAGGCAACCGAGGCGGCGATGAAGCTCGCGCGCCAATACCATCAGCAAAGCGGCCATCCGCGCAAATACAAGATCGTCAGCCGCTACGGCGCTTATCACGGCGGTACGATGGGGGCACTCTCCGCGGGTGGCGGGCGCGAGCGCAAATCGGTCTTCGAGCCGCTTGGCGTCGGGTTCATCCACGTGCATCCGCCCTACTGCTATCGCTGCCCGTTCGACCAGAGCTATCCCTCCTGCGGACGGACCTGCGTCAAGCTTATCGAGCGCACCATCGAAGCGGAAGACCCCGAAACGGTCGCGGCCGTCATCGTCGAGCCGATCTCGATCTCGTCGGCGGGCTTCGTGGTGCCGCCGCCGGATTATCTGCCGCAGCTTCGCGAGATTTGCGATCGGCACAATGTGATCTTGATCTATGACGAGATCATCACCGGGTTCGGGCGCCTCGGCACCATGTTCGGGTCCGAGTATTTCAAAGCGATCCCCGACATCACTTGCTGTGGCAAGGGCATGAGCGGGGGCTACGCGCCGCTGGCCGCGATCCTCATCCGGGATCGGATCGCCGCGGCGTTCTATGGCGAGGACGAGGAGAACGTCCAGTTCCACCATGGCCACACCTATGCGGGCAATCCAGTCGCCTGTGCTGCGGGGATCGCGGCACTCACGCAATTGATCGAAAAGGACATCGTGGGCAATGCGCGCCGGCAGGGGGAACGGTTGCGCCAGGGCCTCGTCCGCCTGGCGGAGAGATTCCCGATCATCGGCGACGTGCGTGGGGCGGGTCTGCTGCAAGGTGTGGAGTTCGTCAAGCGCTGCGACACGGGCGAGCGCTTTCCGCCTTCCGTCAAGCCCGGGAAAGCGGTCGAGCGGCAAGCGCGCAAGCGGGGGCTTCTGCTGCGATGCGGCAACGATTTTGCCGCTTTCGCCCCGCCGCTCGTCGTGACCGCCGAGGAGATCGATGCGATGGTCGGAATCCTCGACGAAAGCATCGCAGCCGCCGAGCAGGAACTCCTTCACATCCGGCCCGGAACCGGCGGCACTTGACGAGCGTCGATTATCGCCGCACCCCCACGATATCGAGTGCCGTGCAGCACCTCCGCGCCAAGACGGCGAAGCGATCGGCATGAGACGCTGATACAAAGGAGAAAAAGGCAATGAAAATCACCGACGTCGAGGCTCTCTACCTGAGACTTCCGGAAATCCAGAAACGCACCGACAGCTCCCAGGACGCGCTCCTGGTCAAGGTGAGCACGGACGCCGGCATCGTCGGCTGGGGTGAGGTCGACGGCTGCCCTTGGGTGGTGAAGGCGATCATCGAGGCACCTTACTCCCACACGCTTGTAACGGGCCTGAAGTCGCTCCTGCTCGGCGAGAATCCGCTGGATACCGCACGCCTCTGGGACAAGATGTTCCAAAGCACGCTTTACTATGGCCGCCAGGGTGCGGTGATCCAAGCCATGGCCGGCATCGACCTCGCCTTGTGGGACATCAAGGGAAAGGCGCTCGAGGAGCCCGTCTACAAGCTCCTCGGCGGCGCTTTGCGCGAGAAGATGCGCGTCTATTCATCGAACATGTTCCAGTTCACGCCCGAAGCGACGGCGGAGCGTGCCAAGCGCGCAATCGACACCGGCCATAGTGCTGTCAAATTCGGCTGGGAGCCGTTCGGACGCGACCCCAAGGCCGATTGCCGCTTTCTCGATGCGATCCGCAAGGCGATCGGCGGCGACAATGATTTGATGCTCGACGTCGGACTCGTGTGGGACGCGAAGACGACGATCCAACGTGCCGAGCTTTTCAAGGGCTACAATCTCTTCTGGATCGAGGAGCCGCTTCATCCCGACGATTATCAAGGCTACGCCAAAGTCTCGGCCGCCTGCACCCAGAAGATCGCGGCCGGCGAGGAAGAATGCACCGTCGTCGGCTTCACGCGCCTGATCGAAGAGGGTGGGATCGACATCGTTCAAGTGGACCTGACGCGCTGCGGGTTCACGCAGGCCATGAAGATCGCCGACATCGCCCATCGCCTGGGCCGCAAGGTCTGCAACCACAACTTTACGACCGACATCAACACGGCCGCGTCGCTGCATTTCCTCTGCGCCATTCCCAACGCGCTCGTGATGGAGTATTGCGTCGAGCCGAGCGAGATTTCGCGCAAGCTCGCCAAGGATCCCGTGAAAATCGTCGACGGCTACGCGCACTTGCCTAAAACACCCGGCCTTGGCGTCGAACCGGATCCCGCCGTGATCGAAAAATATCTGGTGAGATGAGGGGGCGTGAGATGAGGGGGCTGCGGAGCCTTCGCGCGGGTCCTAGATAAGCCTGCGCGGCCATAGGGCAACTCGGGGGTGCTGTGCTGCAATGGGCGTGCGAACGCCCCAACGGACGGAGGATAGCCAACGATGCCGAAGCAGGTTTTGACGCCCGACAATCTCGGCTTCCAGCCGCGGCCGAGCTATCCCTATTCGCCGGGCACGAAGGCGGGGGGCTTCATCTTCACCGCCGGGCAGGTCGCCTGGGA
>DATDHA010000350.1:0-2558 GCA_036521815.1 Alphaproteobacteria bacterium
TCGCGGTCGCGGAGTTGTTTCGAATCGTCCTCCGGCTCGGCGCCACGCGGACGATCATCCTGGTCGAACAGAACGTCGCGGCCTCGCTCAAGATCGCGGAGCGCGCCTTTGTCCTCGAGAACGGGCGGATCGTCTTGACGGGATCCGGCGCGGATCTTCTCGCCCACGAGCGCGTGCGGCAAGCCTATCTCGGACTTTGACCGGCCTTCCCGCGCCCGAGCGCTGCTCATCGCTCCATGGGACCGCCTCGCGGCAGCGGCCGTGAGGCAGAGAGTTAGTATACTAAATATATATTATATGAATATATGACGCGGGTGCCGCCCCTGAGCGAGTCCCGCCGGGCGGAATCTGGGGCATGTCAATTGAAAGGTTCTGGGGAAATTAGCTAGTGTGGTGGATTTGAAGTTCCTAACATTTTGGTTGCATCCGCGTTTAGGAACTTCAAATCCGAAGACCACACTAGATACAACATATTACGAGTGTGGCTTTGAATCCGAAATTCGCTCACGGTCCGGCACCCAGATGTGGCGAATTTCGGACTAGCCACACTAGGCGAAGGGATTTTGCGGTCCATCGAAACGAGAGAGTGACGGGCCGTCGTTCCCCACCGACGGCCCGTCAGCCCTTAGGCAGCCCGCGCTCCCATTGGGAGGGACCGCACAATAGGTCGCTTTTGAGCAGGACAAGCTCCCCCGCGGCGAGCTATCTTTGTCAATTCCTGCGCGTAGCGACCAATTATCTTACAACTATTTTGCCCTATTTGTCGGTCTCAGGCTAGCTAATAATTCAAATTCTAATATCACCTTTAGCAAGCGATTGCCAGGCTTACAAATCAAATGTATACAATTAGACATTCGAAAATCGATGTCGATTGCAGCAACGTAACGTCCTGCGCAGCGAGCAGGCGAAGACGGTGTAACTGGAGGCCAACTCCATGACCCCCCGTGATTCGACTTTCGCGCCGTACGAGAAAACCAAGAACACCGCGCGATTGAACCTCGTGCGCGCGCGCAGCTTGGCGGACCAGGTTGCCGAATCGATCGTCGACGGCATCGCGGCTCGCAAACTGGAGCCCGGCCAGCGCATCCTCGAGGCCGAGCTGAGCAGCCAGATGGAGGTCAGCCGTATGCCGGTGCGCGAGGCGATCAAGACGCTCGTGGCGCAAGGCATCCTGGAGGCGACCCATCATCGGGGCGCGCGCGTCGTCGTCTTCGATTAGGTTTGGATCTCGCGGACGCGCGAGGTGCGTGCCGCCCTCGAAAAGCTGGCCGTGCGCGACGCGCGCCGGATCTACGCCGCCAATCCGGCCGCATTGGCTCCGCTCGACGCTGTTCTCGAGAGAATGGACCGTGCCGCGCGCGATGGGGATCGCTACGGAGTCGATAAGGCGGATATCGATTTCCACCGCGAGCTGTGCCGCGCCTCGGGCAACGACGTCGTGACGATCCTGTGGAACGCGCTGGCGCTGCACGCGTACATCGTACTCGCACGGGAGAGCCTTTACATCACGGATCTTCATCAGGTCGTCGACGTCCACCGCACACTGCGCGAGGCGATCGCGTTCAGCGAGGAGCCCTTGGACAAGATCATGGATCGGCATATTCTCGAGCGCGACCATATGGTCTTGCGCGAATAGTTGGGTCTTGCGCGAATAGCCGGCCCGCCTTCGCAAACGCCCCCGGACGCGCGGACCCAAGATCCGCCGACCCAAGACTCGCCAACGCGAAACCCCGCTGGCCCAAGGAGCATCGACGCCGTGACGAATTCCGAACGCTTTTCGCTTGCCGGCAAGATCGCGATCGTGATTGGAGGTTCGAGCGGGATCGGCCGCGAAATCGCACTCGGCTTTCAGGAAGCGGGTGCCCATGTCACCGTGGTCGGCAAGACGCCTGCCAAGGTGGATGCCGTGGCAAGGACCCTGAGGGCGAAAGACCCGCGAGCCGTGGGCTATGCCGCCGACGTGACCGATCTCGGCCGGCTCAAGTCGATAATCGACGAAGTGGCACAGCACCACGGCAAGCTCGACGTCGTCGTCAACTCCCAGGGCACCACCATCATCAAGCCTTCCGAGGAGTTCACGCCCGCGGATTACGATCTCATCCTGGCGACCAATCTCAGAAGCGTCTTCTTCGCCTGCATCGAAGCCGGGCGACACATGCTGGCGCAGGGCGAGGGATCGATCGTCAATATCGGCTCGATCGCCTCCCTCGTCGGGCTGCAAAAGGCGGCACCCTATACGACAAGCAAGCACGGCGTGCTGGGCCTGACCAAGGCGCTCGGTGCGGAATGGGCGCCGCGCGGCGTGCGCGTGAACGCGATTGCGCCCGGCTATTTTTTGACCGATCTCACGCGTGAGCGGATGAGTGCCGAACGCAAGGACGCCGCGACCCGGCGGACGCCGATGGGCCGCTTCGGCGAGCTGAGCGAACTCGTCGGTGCGGCCGTCTTCCTCGCCTCGCCGTCGGCGAGCTACATCACCGGCGAGATCCTGCGCGTGGATGGCGGCTTTTTGGCCGCGGGCCTTTCCTGAAGGCCCCAGGCGCCGTCATCCAACGAAT
>DATDHA010000351.1:0-1504 GCA_036521815.1 Alphaproteobacteria bacterium
GGCGAGACGCCCTATCGGAGACGAGCGACATCATGGCCAAGAACACCACCTGCCCGACCGCGAATTGGAATTATCCGACGAGCGTGCGCTTCGGCCCAGGCCGCATCGCGGAGCTTCCGGATGCGTGCAAGGCGGCGGGCATTAGGCGCCCGCTTCTCGTCACCGATCCCGGTCTCGCGGCGCTGCCGATCGTGAAGCACGCGGTCGACCTCATGGCCGCCGCGGGCATGGAACCGGGCGTCTTCTCCGATCTGCGGCCGAATCCCGTCTCGAAAAACGTCGATGCCGGCATAAGCACCTTCCATGCGGGCGGGCATGACGGGGTCGTTGCGATGGGTGGCGGCAGCGCTCTCGACACCGGGAAGGTCATCGCGTTCCAGGTGGGCCAGACACGCCCGATTTGGGACTTCGAGGATATCGGCGACTGGTGGACGCGGGCGGATTCCGATGCGATCGAGCCGATTGTCGCGGTACCCACCACCGCCGGCACCGGCTCCGAGGTCGGGCGCGCCGGTGTCATCATCAACGAGGCGACGCACCGCAAGTACATCATCTTCCATCCGAAGATGATGCCGCGCGTGGTGATTTCCGATCCTGAGCTCACGGTCGGGCTGCCCCCGCATATCACGGCGGCAACCGGCATGGACGCACTCGCCCACAATCTCGAAGCCTACTGCGCCCCCTCCTACCATCCCCTCGCCGACGGAGTGGCACTCGAAGGCATGCGGCTCGTCAAGGAGTGGCTGCCAATCGCCTTCCGCGACGGCAGAAACCTCGCCGCGCGCGGCAACATGCTCGCCGCGGCCAGCATGGGTGCGACCGCCTTTCAGAAGGGCCTCGGCGCGATCCACGCGATGAGCCATCCGGTTGGCTCGATCTATGACACCCATCACGGCCTGACCAACGCCGTCGTGATGCCTTTCGTGCTCGTCAAGAACCGCCCGGCGATCGAGGAGAAGATGGCGCGCACCGCGCGCTATCTCGGCCTCGCCCAGGGGTCCTTCGTCGCAATGCTCGATTGGGTGATGGAGCTGCGCCACGAACTCAAGATCCCTCATACGCTTGCGGACCTCGGCGTGGATGGCGCGCGCGTGCCCGAGCTTGCGAGGATGGCGGCCGAGGACCCGAACAACGGCGGCAATCCCCCACCCCTCACCGTCGCGGAATACGAGACGCTGTTCACGAACGCCTTGCGCGGCAGGCTCGGCTGACGCGGACGCAGCGGAGACATAGCATGGCGATTTTTGAAAGAGCTGCGCGTCCGCGCGTGCGCTGGCGCGACATCGCCGCGGGCTATGACAGGCACATGCTGGCGAACGCCCTTGTCGCCTTTCTTTTCTCGGTGACCGGCCCACTCGTCATTCTACTCGCCGTCTCGACAAACGGTGGGCTTGGCCGCGAACATATCGCATCGTGGATTTTTGCGGGCTATGCGTTCGGCGGCGTCCTCTCGGTCATTGCAAGTGTTGCATACCGCCAGCCCATCGGGATCGCGTGGTCGATT
>DATDHA010000352.1:0-9517 GCA_036521815.1 Alphaproteobacteria bacterium
GCAGTCACGGGCCGCCAAGGCGACGATTTTGGCGCGGTCATCGCCGGTGCCCTCAAACCACATGGTCTTGGCCTTGATCTTCGCCGTGTATTTTTCGAAAAGCGCCTCCGCACCTTCGCGCTGTTGGGCGGCGCGCGCTTCCATATCTTCGACCACGTCAGGCGAAAATTGGTCCGCAATAAGGGGGGACATGCCGGTCGGGAGTGCCGCGTAAAGCCCGCTCAGATGTGCCGAAAACCTCTCGGCCAGCGATACGGCGAAGCGCACGCGCGCCTCGGAATGCTTCGAACCATCGACGTGGACGAGAAGATCTTTATAGGACATGGCGCAACCCCCTCTTCGAGTTCGGCATTCGCCCCTGCAACGACTAAAGCGTGACGCGATTAAGTTGATCCATCGTCCCTCCTCACCCAGCTTCGGGTAAGCTCAGCGTTGCTTCGCTAACCCTACGCAACCCTCTCCTCCCGTTGGGAGGAGAGGGAAGGGTGAGGAGGGCTTCGTGACTCCATATCATCCGATCACGCGCTAAAGACGCCCGAGGCTTCCTATGCGCAGCTTTCATCCCGCCCCGACGATGCGGCACGCCCCTCTGCCGCATTGATTTATCGCAAAGGCCCCGCCCCGGAGCGTTCCGGGCGCGGATCGTCGACAATGCTATTCTCGCTCAACGATCGACGAGGGCCGGATATCCGCACCTCGAAATCCCGCGCAGGCGCGGTAGGTGGGTGAAATTCCCTCAGACCGCCTTGCTTTCGGGAATCGCGATTTCCCCTTGCTTGGCGCGGCGCACGGTGTGGTCGATCACTTGCCAGACAGGGCCGTCATAATAGTAAACGAGGACGACCTCGACTTCGTGGCCGCGGGCGCGCAAATGTGCACCCTGCGTCTCCGCCTCCTCGCGCGCATCGAAGCCGAATTGGAAGCCATGTCTTGCAAGAAGCTGGGGCATTCGTCGTCGCCTCGCCTGGATCGCCGGCACCCGCTCGCACCCTGTGCTATTTAGTATGGCGCTTGACGGGCCGTTGGCAAGGGGCTCACGACTCGCGCACTTGCCGAGTGCACCCTTTGGGCTGGTTCAGGGCCTCCGCCGCTCGGTGCGCGCGCGTGGCACTCGCGGCGACGGCATTCCTCGGGTAGCATTACCCGCACCGCACTTTGTCGCAGCGATAACGGGCGCGTGTTCGCGGACGTCCGTTCCGGCGTTCGGTGCTGGAGACTCGGGAAGGTGCCCTTGAAGCGCAGGACCCTCGAATTGCCGCCGCTCGAAATTTCAAAGCGTCTCCGCGCGTTCGCGATCGTCGCCGGCGTCGCGGCGTCGATCCTGTCGGCACCGACCCAGGTCCTCGCGGCCGAGATCGTCGATGTCGCCATCGTGCTCGCAGCCGACGTATCGCGCAGCGTGGACGACGATGAATTCACCCTCCAACGCGAAGGCTATGCGCGCGCCTTCACCAATCCCCAGGTGCTGCAGGCGATTCAGGCAGGTCCTAACCGGGGGATCGCGGTCACATTCGTCGAATGGTCCGGCGCCAACGATCAGAAGGTGGTGGCCGACTGGACGATCGTGCGCGACGGCGAAAGCGGGGCCGTCTTTTCGTCCATGATCTTAGCGCCACCGCGCTCCTTCGCCGGCCTCACCTCGATCAGTGCCGCCGTTGATTTCTCGGTGAAGCTGTTCGCGGACGGGCGGTTCCAGGCAACGCGCCGCGTGATCGATGTTTCAGGTGACGGGACGAGCAATTCGGGCCGCCCGATCATTCAGGCGCGGGACGAAGCAATCGCCCAAGGGGTCACCATCAACGGCCTCACCATCCTCAATCTGCACCCCAATCCGGGCTTTATTGCGCACACCCAGCCGCCCGGCGGGTTACCCAATTACTACCGCGAGAACGTCATCGGCGGAGCTATGTCCTTCATCGTCGAGATCGAGGATTACAAGTCGTTCGGCGAGGCGATCGTGAGCAAGCTGGTAGGCGAGATCGCCGGCCGGGATGCGGCCAAAGGACTGGCCGCACGCTAAGGTCCGGATCAGGCCGGCCTGCTCTGGCCGATGCCGCCGCGGAGCGCGCCGGCCGCGACCTGCCCCCAAAGTATCGCATGATCCTCCGGCAGCGCCCGGCTGTTCGGCATGGCGAGCCAGAGGCGATAGAGACTCCGGCGCTGCCTGTGCCTATCGTCGTCCTCGAACGGGGTGCGGCCGTGATAGACGACGTGGTTGTTGAGCAACTGAATGTCGCCCGGTTCGAACCGCATCTCGAACGAAAGTTCCTTGGCGAGCGCCATGAGCATCTCTATGGCCTCGTGCTGTCCCGCGGTCAGGCGCGGCACGCCAGGCACCTTCTGCGCCACTTCGATGAATGTCAGGGAGTAGTGGCTCGTGAATTTGCCGTCCCGCTCCCCGAAGATGGGCAAGGCATAGATCGCGTCGGGGGTGGCCCCTTCCTCGCCGAAGCGGCTGCGGTAGAACACTTGATATAACACCTCGAGCAGATCGGGCCGCCGCTTGAGGATTTCGTTTCTGATCGCAACCGAACTCGCGAGCGTGCTGACACCGCCGGCGCGCGCTTGATTGACGCAAAGGAGTCCGACCACGTCGCAGCGATCGGTGTGAAAACGTAGCGCCCCGTTCGAGAGGGTCCGCGCGTAGGAGGAGAGGACCACTTGCGCGCTGGCCTCACCCTTCGCGTCGTTATCGTGGATTTGACCGTAGCGCTCCCCCACGTCGGCACCTTCGTCGCGGATTTCGCGCATGAGTTCGCCGCTGCGGTTCTGGAAGACGGGCTGGCCAAGATTGCTGCCGAGGCCGAACCAAATCTGGCGCAGGTCATCCGGCGAATAACGTGCGACGGGCAAGCCTCTGAGCTTGACCATGCCGCACCCGTCCTCGAGCTCGCGGCGGATATCGGCGAAGTCGTCGGCCATGCCGGGGAGGGGAAACGCCTCACGCGTCGTTTGGTGCCATGGAATGCCCTTCGCCCGGCAGGTGCCGAGGGCTGCATCGATCTCCGCGAGTGCCCGCGGGCTTAGATCGCGCAGCCACCGCGTCGAGTGCGCGATTTCGTCGCCGCGCCAGGCGCTAGGCCCTGATAGCGGGGTTCGTGCGATCATGATCGGTCTCCAAGGGCATTTTAGGGGGCATGACGGTCGAGCGCGAGGGCGTAGATCGCGAGCAAGAGCCAGCCGCTAATCAGCGCGACGCCGCCGAGGGGGGTTGCGTAGGCGAAGGCGTTGAAATCGGTCAGGGCAAGGCCGTAAAGGCCGCCGGAAAAGAGCACGATACCGATTGCGAATGCCGTGCCCGACCACCCGAGGAACCGCCCCGGACGCACCGACATCATGATGCCGACGGCGAGCAGGGCAAGGGAGTGCGTTGCCTGGTATTCCACACCCGTTCGGACCCAGCCGGCCTTTTCGGGGCCGAGCAGCATAGCGGCGCCGTGGGCCGTCCAGGCGCCGAGTGCAATCGCGAAAAAGCCGCTCAGTGACGCGAAGACCAACATCCAACGCATGATCTTACCATAGCCGGGTGCGGCATCTGCGGCAATTAGGCACGCTGGGTTTTGGCAAATCATCCGTATAAGGGCAAAATCCGTTCGAACGGCTGGGCTCGTCATGAAACACAATTGGACCTCATTCCTCCCTCTCGCCTTCATTGTCGTTACGATTCTCGGCCTCATGGCCGTGGGGCTCGCCTATTCCTGACGCGCCCGCTCCTGACGCTCGGGTGCCGCGGTGGCCGAGCCGTCGGATCGCTTGACACGCGCAAGCACATTGCTGGCAAGGTAGTCATCCATAGGGGAGGGTGGCGGGATTGCGCGTGCGGTTTCTCGGCAGCGGCGATGCGTTCGGCAGCGGCGGGCGCTTCAATACCTGCATCATGCTCGAGGCCGAGGAAGCTGCATGCCTGGTCGATTGCGGTGCCTCGTCCCTCATCGCCATGCGCCGCTTCGGCGTCGATCCCAATAGGATCGGCGCGGTCTTCATCAGCCATCTTCACGGCGATCATTTCGGCGGCCTGCCGTTCCTGATCCTGGATGGACAGCTCGTCAGCAGGCGCGAAGCACCCCTCACGATCGCGGGGCCACCGGGTCTCAGGAACCGGCTCGAGGCGGCGATGGAGGTTTTTTTCCCGGGCTCATCGAAGATCGAGCGAAAATTTGCGCTCGAGATCGTCGAACTGACGCCGGGGGCGAGAGCGCTCGTGAAAGGCGTCGGCGCCACCCCTTACGAGGTCAAGCACCCGAGCGGGGCGATACCCTTCGCACTTCGACTGGAGTTTGGCGGCAGGGTCGTGACCTATACCGGCGACACCGAATGGACCGATGCGCTCATTGCTGCGGCGCGCGGGGCCGATCTTCTGATTGCGGAGGCATATTTCTTTGAAAAGCCCGTCAAGTTTCATTTGAGCTATGCCGATATCCGCGATCGTCTAAGGGAACTCGCCCCAAAGCGCCTCATCCTCACCCATCCGAGCGCCGATATGCTCGCAAGGTCCGGCGAGGTGCTTCACGAGCTGGCGGAGGACGGCAAGGTGATCGAACTCTGAGTATGTCGCGGCGAGCCGGAGCAGCGGATTGCTTGACACTCGAGCCGTCCTTGGTCTAGCAACACCCCTTCCGAAGGGGCCCGTAGCTCAGCCTGGTTAGAGCGCTCGCCTGATAAGCGGGAGGTCGGTAGTTCGAGTCTACCCGGGCCCACCAGCCTTCGCTCGCGAAGCGAGCAAGGCTGTCGCGCCGAAGCCCGCAGGGCGAAGGCGGAGGATTGCACCCGCGAGCTACGGCTCAGCAAGCCAAGAGCTGCGCGCGTGAACTATGTGTATATTCTCCGAAGCTTAGAACACCTCGGACGCTACTATGTAGGCGTCACAACCGACCTGCGCGCTCGTCTACAAAAGCACAATGCCTGTGAAGTCCCGCATACGTCGAAATATGTGCCTTGGGCAATCAAGACCTATGTCGCGTTCTCTGACGAAAAGCAGGCGTTCGCGTTCGAAAAGTACCTCAAATCCCCTTCGGGCAGGGCCTTTTCAAAAAAGCGACTTTGACGACGAGCCGAACTGAATCGGGCAAAAATGGGTGCCGCGAAGCCGGCAACGAACTACGCGTGGCGCAGCCATGCGGAGACCGTTAGGCCGAAGCAGTGCCCCGGCGTAGCTTCGCGAAGCGAAGAGTAGACAGGCTGGAGTGCTGCGGTGTGGTACGTTTACATAATCCGCAGCGTGGCTTTTCCCGAGCAGGAATATACCGGCGCCACGGCAGATCTGAAACGGCGCCTTGCTGATCACACTGCGGGCAAATCAACCCATACCGCAAAATTTACGCCGTGGGAGTTGGTCTGGCATTCTGCCCTCCCAGTCAAATACAAAGCGCTAGAGTTTGAGAAATACTTGAAATCACACTCGGGTAGAGCCTTCGCGAAGAAGCGACTGACGTAATCCAGCCGATCTCAGGTGCCGATCCGCCGCGGTAGCGGTACTTGCGTGGGGAATGTTGGCTCCGTTCGCGCCGCGGGCGTGGATCGGCAGCGTGGGGCAGGGCAAGTGATAGGGAGGCAAGCCACCACATCGCCCGGCGCACGACGGCCCGAACGACGGGCGTCGAGCTTTCCCCTTCCAACCTCGAAGACAGCCGCGTCCCCGAAGCTTTTGGCTCCGGGGACACGCTTCGACTCTCGATCATTCGCTCGTCAGCACGACAGGGCGCTACTCAGCCGTTGCGATCGCGATGCAGGTCGCGCCGGTCATGGCGCAGATCGGCGCGGTCATGGCCGATATCCCGCCGATCGTGACGGATGTCGCCGCGATCGTGGCGAATGTCGCCTATCTCGCGCCGCGCAGCGCCATAGCGATCATGCGCAATGTCGAAACGCAGGTCGCGGCGGTCGCGGCCAATGTCGAAACGGTCGTGACGCAAATCGGTGCGATCGTGACGAAGGTCGACGCGGTCGTGATGAATATCCTGGCGATCTTGCCTGATGTCGTTGGCCATCGCCGGCGCTGCGAGTGCGAACGAGGTGGCGAGTGCTGCCGATGCGGCAAGGGTGCCGAATGCGATTGCGAGTTTGCGGGTCATGATAGGTCTCCTAATGAAGCCATGTTGTCCGAGGCGACATTATCCAGATGCTGGAACACTTCACCGCCGATCAGCGCCAGCCGTAGTAGTAGTGGTACCGCGGGGGTGCATAGAGCGGCTCCACAACGCAGCCCGAAACGACCGCGAGCAAAACGAGCGAGCCGACGATCTTCGCGAGGGTGAGATTCCGCTTGCACGATGAAGGGGTCGTCATTGTCCTCTCCGTACACGGGACCTTGCTTCGACTTCGGGGCTTCGACTTCGGGGCTTCGACTTCGCGAACTCAACTTTCACCCGATGGACGACCGGCCCGCCACGTGGTCCCGATCATGCGCAGCCGAAACGTCCTAAGAGGATATACGCGGCTCTGGCAAAAACAGAACGCTACCGTAGCGTTTTTCTGAGAGACTTTTTACTGGATTGAATTCGAACAGATTTTCATGAAAAACCTTGGATGTGCCGATGCCAGAGGCACCGATTGCTGCCAATCGGGACCGAACGCCATGGCCGCCTGGGCCGGCCTATCGGGTTCCGGGATTGCCGGCGGCAGCTTGGCTGCAAGGCTGGACAGGTTGGCGGCCGAGGGCTATGTGAAGCGGTCGAAACGACGGTTTTCAGGGAATTTCCAAGCCATGACGGGGCCGAAGAGCGCTGCAGCCTCCCAAAAGCCTTATCCGGAGGTCGATCCCAATCCGAACTTGCCGAAGCTCGAGGAGGACGTCCTCGCGTTCTGGAAGCGCGAGCGCATCTTCGAGCGTTCCGTCGAATTCCGGCCCGCGAAGATCGGCGAGAAGTCGAACAATTTCGTGTTCTATGACGGCCCACCCTTCGCGAATGGCTTGCCCCATTACGGCCATCTCGTCACCGGCTTCGTGAAGGACATTGTGCCGCGCTACCAGACTATGCGTGGCCACCGGGTCGAGCGCCGCTTCGGCTGGGACTGCCACGGCTTGCCGGCCGAGCTTCAATCCGAGCAGGAGCTCGGCATTTCCGGCCGCCCGGCCATCCTCGAATATGGCATCGCGCGCTTCAACGAGCACTGTCGAAAATCGGTGCTTCAGTTCACCGAGGAATGGCGGAAATACGTCACGCGTCAAGCGCGCTGGGTCGATTTCGAGCACGATTACAAGACGCTCGATCTCGCCTACATGGAAAGCGTCATGTGGGCGATCAAGACGCTTTGGGAGAAGGGTCTCATCTACGAGGGCCACCGCGTCGTCGCCTATTCCTGGGCGATCCAGTCGCCGCTCTCGAATTTCGAGACGCGCATGGACAATTCCTACCGCGAGCGGCAGGACCCGGCGGTCACCGTCGCCTTCACCCTCAATCGCCTGCCGGGCGAGGAGAGGGCGACCAAGGTGCTGGCGTGGACGACAACACCTTGGACGCTTCCCTCGAACCTCGCACTCGCCGTCGGACCGGATATCGATTACGCGATTTTTGAGGAAGGCGACGTTCGTTACATGATCGGCGCCGCGGCGGTCGAGAAATACGAGAAGCAGCTCGCGAACGCGGTGCGCGTCGACACGATCAAGGGTCGCGACCTCGTAGGGCGGTCTTACAAGCCGCTCTTCCCGTTCTTCGCTTCGACGCCAAACGCGTTTCGCGTCCTCGCCGGCGATTTCGTGACCGTGGAGGACGGCACGGGGGTCGTGCACATGGCGCCGGGCTTCGGCGAGGACGATCTGGCGCTATCCCGGGCCAACGGCATCCCCATCGTTGTACCGGTCGATGCAACCGGGAAGTTCACAAGCGAGGTCCCGCCTTATCAAGGCCAGCTCGTCTTCGATGCCAACAAGCAGATCATCCAGGACCTTAAGAAGATGGGCGTGCTGATCCGGCACGACACCATCCTGCATAACTATCCCCATTGCTACCGCACGGACAACCCGCTCATCTACCGGGCCATCAATGCGTGGTTCCTCAAGGTGACCGAATTCCGCGACCGGATGGTCGAACTCAACAAGGGAATCAACTGGATTCCGGCTCACATCCGCGATGGGCTGTTCGGCAACTGGCTCGAGAATGCGCGCGATTGGAACATCAGCCGCAACCGCTTTTGGGGCGCTCCGATCCCGGTCTGGAAGAGCGACGATCCCAAATATCCGCGCATGGACGTCTACGGCTCGCTCGACGAGATCGAGCGGGATTTCGGGGTGCGTCCGACGGATCTCCACCGTCCGGGGATCGATGCGCTCGTGCGCCCCAATCCCGACGATCCGACGGGTAAGAGCATGATGCGCCGGGTCGAGGACGTCCTCGATTGCTGGTTCGAGTCGGGCTCGATGCCGTTCGCCCAGGTGCACTATCCCTTTGAGAACAAGGCGTGGTTCGAGAGCCACTTTCCCGGCGACTTCATCGTCGAATATGTCGGACAGACGCGAGGCTGGTTCTACACGCTCATGGTGCTCTCGACGGCACTCTTCGACCGCGCACCCTTCCGCAATTGCATGTGTCACGGCGTGGTGCTCGACGAGAATCGCCAGAAACTCTCGAAACGGTTGCGGAATTATCCTGACCCGATCGACGTCTTCAATACCTACGGTGCTGACGCGCTGCGCTGGTACATGGTGTCCTCTCCACTCCTCGCCGGCGGCGATCTTGCGATGCCGAGGGACGGCCGCCCCATCGGCGAGGTGCAGCGCCAGGTCCTCAAGCCGATCTGGAACGCGTATTATTTCTTCTCGCTCTACGCCAATGCAGACGGCATCGAAGCTGAGGCGAAGACGGACGCGCAAGGTGTCCTCGATCGCTACATCCTCGCCAAGACAAGGGTGCTCGTCGA
Source organism: Alphaproteobacteria bacterium (assembly GCA_036521815.1). Classification (GTDB taxonomy): domain Bacteria; phylum Pseudomonadota; class Alphaproteobacteria; order JACZXZ01; family JACZXZ01; genus DATDHA01. The sequence goes on from DATDHA010000352.1 coordinate 8,857, forward strand.
GGACATGCAGCGCCGGATGGACGCCTACGACGTTCCCGGCACTTGCGATCTCGTCACCCGCTTCATCGACGCACTCAACAACTGGTACATCCGCCGCAGCCGGGAGCGCTTTTGGCGTGGCGAAAAGGATCGGGACAAGTTCGAGGCCTATAATACGCTCTATGCGGTGCTCACCACGCTCGTGCGCGCGATGGCGCCGCTCGCCCCCTATCTGACCGAGGCGATTTATCGCGGCCTTACCGGTGAGACCAGCGTGCACCTGGCCGACTGGCCCGACGTCAGCGGATTTCCGGCGGAGCGCGAGCTTGCCGAGACGATGGATACGGTGCGCGAGATCTGCTCAGCCGCCCTCTCGATTCGCGAGGCGCACAATCTCCGGGTCCGGCTCCCGCTTTCGGAGATGATCGTCGCAACGCCGAAGGCCGAGCAGCTCAAACCCTACCGCTACCTGATCGAGGACGAGGTCAACGTGAAGAAGGTCGAGTTCTCGGCCGATCTTTCCAAGTTCGGCACGCTCGAGCTCCACGTCAATCCGAAGATCGGTGCGCGCATCGGCAGGGCGATGAAGGACGTGTTGGCGGCGGCGAAATCGGGCGCTTGGGCACAGAATCCAGACGGCACCGTCACGGTCGCGGGGCAAGTGCTGTCGGGGGACGACTTC
>DATDHA010000353.1:0-4202 GCA_036521815.1 Alphaproteobacteria bacterium
ATCGACCTCGTAAGCGGGCACGCGGGCGCGAATCGCGGATACGACCTGCTCCAGCCGCACGCTCGATTTGAGCGGACGGCGCAGTTCGACCCCTTGCACGGCGGCCAGGATCTCGATCGCCACGATGTGGCGCGCATTTTCGGCCATGATGTTCGTGCGGCGCGCGGCGTAGGTCGCCATGCTCACGTGATCTTCCTGGTTGGCCGACGTGGGGAGGCTGTCCACGCTCGACGGTGTTGCAAGCGCCTTGTTCTCGCTCACGAGTGCCGCGGCCGTCACCTGCGGGATCATGAAGCCCGAGTTCAAGCCGGGCTCGCGGACGAGAAACGGCGGTAGGCCGCTGCTCAGATTGGCATCGGTCAAGAGTGCTACGCGTCGCTCGGCGAGTGCGCCGATTTCGGCGAGCGCGAGCGCCATGACGTCCGCCGCCATCGCAACCGGCTCGGCGTGGAAATTGCCGCCCGAGATCACCTCGTCGCGTTCGGGAAACACCAGAGGATTATCCGATACGGCGTTCGCCTCTCGCCCGATCACGCTTGCCGCGAAGCGCAGACTGTCGAGGCAAGCGCCCATGACCTGCGGCTGACAGCGAAGCGAATAGGGGTCCTGGACGCGTTCGTCGCCGGTCAGATGCGAGCGGCGGATTTCGCTTCCTTCCAAGAGCCGTAAGAGTGCTTCGGCAACGGCACTCTGGCCGGGCTGGCCCCGTATGGCGTGGATGCGCGGGTCGAACGGCGTATCGGAGCCAAGACTTGCGTCCACGCTCAGCGCCCCCGAGACGAGGGCAGCGGCGAAGATATCCTCAGCGGCGAAAAGGCCGGCAAGCGCCAGTGCGGTCGAGACCTGTGTGCCGTTGATGAGCGAAAGCCCCTCTTTGGGTCCGAGCGTTATCGGTGCGAGGCCCGCGCGTGCGAGCCCCTCCCGTGCCGGCATGCGCTCACCGCGATGGCGAGCCTCGCCGACGCCGATCAGCACCGCGGACAAGTGGGCAAGCGGGGCCAGATCGCCCGAGGCGCCGACCGAGCCTTTGGCTGGGACGATCGGATAGACGCCCGCGTTGGCAAGTGCGAGCAAGGCGTCGATCACCTGACGCCGGCAGCCGGAATGGCCGCGCGCGAGGGCCGCGGCCTTGAGCACGAGGGTCGTGTGCACGATCCCGTCCGGCAGCGGCTCTCCCACGCCGGCCATATGGGAGAGAAGAAGGCGGCGTTGCAGCTCGGCAAGCGCTTGTTCCGGAATATGCGATGTCGAGAGCTTGCCGAAGCCGGTGTTGACGCCGTAAATCGGCTGGCCGCTGGCCGCAAGGCGCTGCACGGTGGCCGCCGCCGCCGCCACCTTCGGCCACGCACTCTCGTGCAGTTCCACGCGAACGGCGCCACCCTGCAATTTGCGAAGTTCGCCGAGACCGAGCGCTCCCGGCTCGATTGCGATCGTTTCAGCCATGACACCCAGCTCATTTCCGCCGCCCCCGCGACCGGCGCGGACCAGCGATAAGATTAGCGCGTGCCAAACAAGTTCGCACGCCTTCGATCGGGACCTGCATCAGGAAACGCTTGTCACCGGGGCGGAAGTTGCAGGTGCCGGCACCGTGCGTTCCGGAGGAAAGCGCACCGTGACCGTGGTGCCATGCCCAGGCTCGCTTTCGACCGTCAAGGTGCCGTCGTGGCTTTCGACGAGCCCCTTTGCGAGCGGCAGGCCGAGGCCGATGCCCGCGTGCTTCTTCGCGAACGAATCGTCGAGCTGGGCGAACGGCGAAATCGCCTTCGGAATGTCGGCTTCGCTCATCCCGATGCCGGTATCCGAAACCGCGAGCACGATGGCCCCGCTCCTGTCGAGCCTTGCCGTCACGCGGATTCGCCCACCCGTAGAGGTGAACTTGACCGCGTTGGAGAGGAGGGAGATCAAAATCTGCCGAAGCCTTCCGTCGTCGGCTCGCAGCCGTGGAAGCGATGGCGCGATATCGGCGTCGAGGGCAAGTCCCTTCACGCGCGCTTGATCGGCGAAGACCTGGAGGCAGGTCTCGATCGCCAGCGTCAACTGGATCGCGTCATCCTCGAGTGCCATTCTGCCCGTCTGCATCTTCGAGAAATCGAGGATTTCCTTGATCATGGCGAGAAGATGCTGAGCACCCTCGTGAATGAAACGGCTGTAGGTGACGTACTCGGCGTTCGGCAGCTTCCCGAAGAGCTCCGCCGCGAACATCTCGGAGAAGCCGATGATCGCATTCAACGGCGTTCTGAGCTCGTGGCTCATATGCGCGAGAAAGCGCGACTTGGCTTCCGAGGCCGCTTCGGCCGCATCGCGCGCCACCGTGAGATTCCGGATCAGTGCGGCGTTCTCGAGTTGAAGGCGGAAGCCGTCGGCGAGGGAGCGATTGAGGTCGCGTCCGATCAGCGCCAGGGCCGCACCGAACACGGTCGCGAGCACGCCCATTCCAAGGGAGGCAAGATCGCCCCTTGCGAAGAATGCAACCGTCGCCGGTACGAGTGCGGGTATCATGAAGGCGAGCAAGGCGGGAAGATAGACCGCGTTCGATCCGACCGCACCCGCGCACATCCCGGCAAGTACGAAGGCGACGAAGACGTGGTAGGTTTCGTGGGGCGAGACGAACACGACGGACCCCGCGAGTCCCCACAAGCATCCGGTAAGAGCTGTTCCGGCCACGAAGCGCCTCGCCCAGACGCCGGCAGACTCCAGTGTTTGCTGTTGACGCACATAAGAGCGCCACAGGGTCGCCCGTATCGGAATGACGATCCAAAACGCCGCCACCCATGCGATCAGGACCCATTTGGGATAATCGCTCCAGACGACGGCGGCCACGATCGGCGCATTGACGAGGTTCACCAGGATTGCGATCGGAGCCCGATAGAGGGCGCGGATTTGCTCCGCCCGAATGGCGCTGCGGACATGCTCCGGATCGAGCGGCACCTCTCCCCCTTGGCCGACGCCGGCCGGCCCAGCACCTGCGATCGACTCGTGATCCCGCAATATCGTGCGTCCTAAGGGTTTCGTATTTCGCGGATCGGGCACCCCGACCGCCACGCTTTGCTCATTTAGTAGCAGAAGACGATCCGCGGCGGCTATGAGCTAACGTGAATTTACACCGATAACGGCCAAAAAATGGAGGAATACACGACTGCCGCCGCCGGGGCGGCATTTGCGAAAGGCCCGGGGTGGCGGTCTACGCTACTCCCGCCCCTTCCGCCTCGACCTGGCTCCCCCTTATGATGCGGTCATGGCAATTGCGATTATCGGCGCCTGGCCGCGATGAGCCGGACTTATCCGGAGCGACCCTTCATCGGCGTCGGCGCCCTCGTCTTTCGCGGCGAGGAAGTGCTGCTGGTCCGGCGCGGCAGGCCGCCGCGCAAGGGACAATGGAGCATTCCCGGCGGCATTCAAATGACCGGCGAGACGGTGGCGGAGGCGGCTCGGCGCGAGGTTCTGGAGGAGACCGGCCTCGAGGTGGAAATCGGCGATGTCGTGGCGGTCATCGATTCGATCGCAAAGGACGAGGCGGGGGCGGTCGAATATCACTACACGCTCGTCGACGTGCTGGCGGAATGGCGGGCGGGCGAGCCGGTCGCTGGCGACGACGCGGCCGAGGTCGCTTGGGTGGCACTCGACCGGCTCGGGCCGTTTCAGCTATGGCACGAAACCGTTCGCGTGATTGAATTGGCTGCCGCGCGCCGCAAGGCGCATCGGCGAGAGTCCGCGGGGCACCCGGCTCGCTAGGTATCGTGGCTAATTCGAACGAGATCGAGCACGGTTAACAACCTATTGCGTCCGTGACCGTGCGGTGACAACATGCGCCGCTTTCACGGCACTCTCCGCCCTGGTCGGGTGGCCCGAGGACGAGACCGCGTCATGGTTCCTGTTCGACAGCTCATCGCAACCGTCGTTGCGAGCTTTTTGGTATTGTCGCCGTGCGTGGTCTCGGCGGCCGACGTGACATCGCCGGAACGCGCCGAATGGTTCGTCGACGATATCGGCTCGCGCGCCATGAAGACGCTGACCGACCCGACGCTCACCCAAGCCGAAAAGGAAAAGGAGGTCCGTGCGCTCTTGAACGAGGGCCTCGATCTCGTGACGATCGGGCGTTTTGCGCTCGGCCGCACATGGCAAACCGCGACCGACGCGCAGCGCACCGAATACTCCAAGCTCTTCGCGGTTTACGTCCTCAACACCTATGCGCGGCGCTTGGC
>DATDHA010000354.1:0-1701 GCA_036521815.1 Alphaproteobacteria bacterium
CCTCACCTGGGAAACGCTCGAAGGGGTCGTGAAACACAACGGCCCGCTCCTCGGCGACAACGCGAAGGGGCCGGTGCCGGAGAGCATTCTCGCTTACAACGGCCTGCAGGACCTCGAGCTCGACACCTGGCCCTCCATAGAGGCTCAGGTCGCGGCCCTTTCGGACGACATCGCGTACAACAACCACGATATCGACGATGGCCTGCGCGCCGGTCTTTTCACGATCGAGGACCTTGGCGACATCCCACTCGTCGGGCCGACCTTCAAGGCCGTCGAGGCGAAATATCCGGGCATCGAGCCGCCACGGCTGATCCACGAATCGATCCGCCGCCTCATCGACCACATGGTCAACGACCTGCTCGCCGAGACGCGGAGGCGCTTGGCCGAGATTGAGCCGCGCTCCTCGGAAGACATACGTCGGGTCGGTCGTCCCGTCGTTGCTTTTTCGGACGAGATGCGCCAGAACGACCGCGCACTTCGGAGGTTCCTCTTCGCGCGGATGTACCGCCACTTCCGCGTCAACCGGATGACCAGCAAGGCCCGTCGCGTGGTGCGGGAACTCTTCAGCATCTTCCTTGCCGAGCCAGAGTGTTTGCCGACAGAGTGGTTTCACCTTGCCGGCCCACCTGGTTCGGCCAACACGGCACGGGTCGTGACCGACTACATCGCGGGCATGACCGATCGCTATGCGCTCGATGAGCATCGGCGGCTCTATGACGTTCACGACCGACCTTGAGGTTTCGGAACCATCCCCAAAATGAATCTATTCGCATATTTCAAGGACATCGTTCGCGCGGAACTTCAGGCTCTCGTCACAGAGGGAAAGCTGCCCGGCGGCCTCGATTTCGCTCGCGTCTCCGTGGATCCGCCGCGGGAGGCAGGGCATGGCGACATTTCGACGAATGCGGCGATGGTGCTCGCCAGGGACGCGAAGCAGAGCCCGCGAGCGATTGCTGATCTCCTCGCCGATCGTTTGCGGGGAAAAGACGCCATTCTCGGCGTCGAAGTTGCCGGGCCTGGATTCGTGAACCTCACGCTCGCCGAGGATTTCTGGCACGGAGCCCTCGCCGACCTTCTAAGGGCGGGCCTCGATTACGGCCGCTCCGATCTCGGCAAGGGTGAATTGGTCAATGTCGAGTATGTCTCGGCCAATCCGACCGGACCACTCCATGTCGCCCATGCGCGGGGTGCCGCCTTCGGCGACGCGCTGAGCGCGCTGCTCGAGCATGCCGGCTACAAGGTTGTGCGCGAGTATTACATCAATGACGCTGGACAACAGATTGATCAATTGGCTTATTCCGCTTATGCACGTTATCTCGAAGCGCTGGGCGAGACGGTGACGGCGCAACGCTTTTCCGAGCTTTTTCCCGGCCGATCCTGGGAATATCAGGGCGACTATCTGAAGCCTGTCGGCGAAGCTCTCGCCAAGGAACATGGAAAAAAATTCAGGGATGCGCCCGCCGCGGACTGGCTTCCCGTGGTCCGCGACGCAGCGGTCGAGGCGATGTTGCGCCTCATCCGGGCCGATCTCGAAGCCCTCGGCATCCGGCAAGACGTGTTCAGCTCGGAGCGCAAGCTGGTGAGCGACGGCAAAGTCGATGAAGCCGTGCGCGAACTCGATCGGCGCGGCTTTATTTACACGGGCACGCTTGAGCCGCCCAAGGGCAAGCCGGTCGACGATTGGGAGCCGGTTCCGCTGCT
>DATDHA010000355.1:0-4777 GCA_036521815.1 Alphaproteobacteria bacterium
CAGGACCTATTCACGAGTAAAGAGTTGCGCGGAAAGGGAGTCGGCCGAGCGCTGATCGAGGGAGTTTACGAGCGCGCAAGGATCGCCGGCTCAACGGTTGTCTACTGGCAGACCCACGAGACGAATCTGACGGCGATGAAGCTCTACGACAAGCTCGCCATGCGCTCGGGCTTCGTCGTCTGCCGCAAGGCAATCTGATCGCCGTTCTCGCGACGAAGCGCTTCGCCATCATAAGTCCAGATGCCGGTCTTGGCGCCGATCAGCGTCATCAACGCCTGGCGGCGGACGAACGGAAGCCAATTGACCGACCGCGCCAGACCGTCGCGCAACATCCCGAGAAAGGATGAATCCGATTGAAAGACGGGCGTCAGCGCGCGGCTTGCCAATCGATAATAGGCGGTTTGACGACGCCGCCCGCGCCAATAATGCTGGAGGCTGGTTTCAAGCGCTCGCTCGGGCGTCAGGCATTCCGCGAGTGCTGCGGCATCGCGGAGTGCGAGTGTCGCACCTTGCCCAAGCTGCGGGCTCGTTCCGTGGGCCGCATCTCCAATCGCGATGACGTTTCCCCGATGGGGCGGGTCGGCCCAAACGTCCCTATAAATAGCATGCTGAATGTCTTCCCGCGCCAACGGGGCGACGAGGTCGGCTGCCTCCGGCCACGCTGTCGCAACCTCGCGGCGCCAAGCCGAAAGCGGTCTCTCCCGCCAGCTATCGATAAGGTCGTTGCGCACGCTCCAATAGAGTGCCGCGACATTGCGTCCATTGACCGTGCCCGTCGGCAGGATGCCGACCATGACGCGCGTGCCGATGCAACGCTGTTGCAGGACGTGGAGGGGCCAGCCGCGTGGAAGTTCGACCGTCATCCACAGGCAGCCCCATGGATAGAGCCGGGAGACCCGCCGCAGTCCGTTCGGACCCAGTGCGGAATGGGTTCCCGCGGCGACGACCGCGAGCTCATAGTGCAGCGCGTCCCGGCCATTGACGTGAACGATCGCGCGACCGGCCTCGGAATGGACGGCGTCGACGGTGTGATCGGCACGGACACGCGCACCGGCCGACAAGGCCGACGCGAGGAGGGCCGACCAGATCGAGGGCCGCATCAAACCGAGCCCATGTGCATCGGGGTGGCGTGCGGTGTAGTCGAGGTCGATGAGACGAACGCCGGCTGACGTGCGACTGTCGAGCCTTGTGATGCGCCCCGCCGTCGCCGCCAGATGCGAATGTGCGCCAAGCTCGCACAGAATTTCGATGCCTGGCGGCTGCAAAAGAAGCCCGGCGCCGATTGGACGCGGCTCGGGTGCGCGTTCGAGAATCTCGACATCGTGACCGCTTCTGGAGAGGAAGGCGGCGGCGGCCATGCCGGCCAAGCCACATCCGATGACGCCTATTTTCATGTTTTTCCGCGACGTTCCTCGGCGGCGTCCCGATGGGGCTTCGATGCGCGCGAAGATCGAGATTACCGAACCTGCTTCGACATATAAACCGCATGCGTGCCCTTGAACGGCTCCCGATGGGTCTCGCGAAAGCCGATCCGTTCATAGAGGGCGATGTTCTCGGTGAAGCGCTCGTTCGTGTAGAGGCGCAGCTCGTTCTGCGCTTGCCGGCGCGTTTCCGCCTCCGCGAAGGCCATGAGCTTCCGCCCGAGGCCGCGGCCCTGCCGGGCGGGATCGACCGCAATGTTCTCGACGAGAAGATGATCCGGCCCCGGGATCAGCTCCAATGCCGCGATGAGCGCCTGATTTTCCTCGACCACCCAGAATTGATGTGCCGCGATCGCGTGTGCGTAATCGGCGGTCATCGGCTTGGGCTCTCGTCCGATGCGCGCGACGTATTTGCCGTAGGCGGCACGGACGAGTGCGGTCACGCGTGCTGCGTCTTCCGCACGCGCGCGGCGCAAGCCGGGAATGGAATCGGCCGCCGTCATGCCCGCCCGGCTAAAGCCGCCCCGCGGCGGCGATGAAAGCACGGATGCGCGTCGGATCCTTGTGGCCAGGGCTGATCTCGACGCCGGACGAGACATCGACGACGGCGGCACCTGTGATCCTGACCGCCTCTTCGAGATTGGACTGGCGCAGACCGCCCGAAAGCATCCAAGGTCTCGGCCATTGCCTGCCGGCAAGAAGCTCCCAGTCGAAGCGCAATGCGTTGCCGCCGGGAAGCGCACCCGCCATGGTCTTGGGCGGCTTTGCGTCGAAGAGCAGCCAATCGGCCACGCCGGCATAGCGCTCGGCGAGTGCGAGATCGTCGGACGCGGCGATCTTGATGGCCTTCATGACCGGAAGGCCGAAGCTTTTCTTGAGTGCCGCGACTTCATCCGGCGTCTCGTCGCCGTGGAGCTGCAGCATGTCGAGCGGGGCCTTGCTCAGGACATCCTCGATGACGCCTTCGCCCGCGTCGACGAAAAGGCCGACGCGCTTGATACCGGTGGGGAGGACCGAGACGATGTCGGCCGCTTGGCGCGGCTTCACAAAGCGCGGCGAGGGCGGATAGAAGACGAACCCGACGAACGCCGCCCCGCCGTCCGCCGCCGCCTTCGCCGCGACGCGGTCATTGACGCCGCAAATCTTCACCGCGACCGTCATCTCGGCACCGGCGCCCCGTCGATTTCCGCGACAATGCGTTCCACCCTGGCGCGCGGGTCCTCCGCACTCGTGATCGGGCGGCCGATCACGAGGTAGTCGGCACCCGCCTCGATCGCCTCGGCGGGCGTCATCACGCGCTTCTGATCGCCGCTCGCCGCCCAAGGGGGCCGAATGCCCGGCACCACGAGAAGGAATCCGTCGCCGCATTTCGCGCGCAGCTTGGCGACTTCCTGGGGCGAGGCGACCACACCGTCGATTCCGGCGCCGAGCGCAAGTTCGGCAAGGCGCTGCACCTGAGCGGCAAGCGGCTTGCGTTGGCCGACAAGGCCGAGATCGCGTTCGTCAATGCTCGTGAGCACGGTCACAGCCACGATCCTTGGCCGCGCTTCGCCCGCTTCGGCCGCTGCCTCGGCTGCGGCGCGCAGCATCGCCGGGCCGCCCGAGGCATGCACCGTCAAGAGTGCCGGCTTGAGTGGCAGGACCGCGCGCACCGCACTCGCGATCGTGTTCGGGATGTCGTGGAATTTGAGATCGAGGAAAATCGGCAAACCAAGCTCCGCGAGCCTGCGTGCTGCTTCGACGCCATGGGCGCCATAAAGCTCGAGCCCGATCTTGATCCCGCCGACGCTGCCAACCAGGTCCCGCGCAACACGGCACGCGTGCTCGAGGTCCACGGTATCGAGGGCCACGAAGATTCGGCTGCGGGTGACGGGCTTCGTCATGGCGCGGTTTCTATAGCAGATCGAGCCATCGAGAAGCCACAGGAGAGCCGGCCGAAATCAGACGCTCACCCGTTCGGTCACGAGTTCTGCGGCCGCGAGGTCCTCGAGTGCCGTGCATCTCCTTTTTGGAACTGGCTCAGCTTGTTTGAATTCGCTCAGCTCGCGTAAGGCAGGCGCGGCGGCTCCGCGGCGGGAGCCGGTGGGGCGGGATTTTTTGGGCCGGCGGAGAGTGCCTCTTTGCGCGCCTCGGCAAGTTCGCTCCTGGCCCGTTCGGCCTCGCGCTCGGCTGCCCGGGCACGGCGGCGCCATTTGCGTCCACCGAGCCAGGCCACAAGGCCGCCAATGACGAATCCGACGACGAGGCTGCCGAGCAACGCCGCATAAAGCGGTGGCTCGATCAGAAACGGCAGCGGTTCGATCCGCAACGGCACGGTCGTGCGATTCGACACAGCGATGAGAATGAGAAGCACGGCGACGAGGACACCGCCGATCCAGCGGACCAGCCTCACGGCCACCACCCCGGCCGGCCCGATAAAGTGCGCGACGCGGTTGCGGGTTTACTTCTTTCCATTGAGCCGCTCGCGCAGCTCCTTACCGGTTTTGAAGAAAGGAATGTGCTTCTCGCTCACTGCGACGGACGCGCCGGTGCGCGGATTGCGTCCGAGGCGCGAGCCACGCTTCTTGATCGAGAACGCGCCGAAGCCGCGCAACTCGACGCGATCGCCGCGCGATAGCGCAGCCGAAATCTCGTCGAAGATCGTGGAGACGATCCGCTCGACATCCCGTTGATAAAGATGCGGGTTCCGTTCTGCGATGCGCAGGATCAGCTCGGATTTGGTCATCGACATTGACCCCCCTTCCCGGACTCTCCTGTTGCTTCGCAGCACGCCGGGTTTTACCGAAGCCTGCCAGAGCGCACGGCGGTCGTCAAGGATAAGTCACTCAGATAACGTGCTTTTTCCGGCCCCGTTTGGCCCCTGTCAAGGGGCTGGTGCGCACGCGGCGGCACCCTGGACAATTGTCAAAGAAAACGGGCGCGCCACTCGACGGGCGGCGCGCCCGCGATTCGTTCCGAGTGCCGCGGCGGCTTACTTCTCCGCCCCGTCCTCCGCGCTGTTTTCGCCTTCCTCCTCACCCTCGCCCTTGGCCTTCTTCGCCTTGCCGGCACGGGTGAGTGCTGCACCAAGGATGTCGCCGAGCGAGGCGCCGCTGTCGGACGAGCCGAACTGCGCCATCGCCTGCTTGTCCTCTTCGATTTCCCGCGACTTGATCGAGAGCGAGTAACGCCGGGTTGAGCGGTCGACACTGATCACCTTGGCGTCGACCTTTTCGCCGACGGCGAAGCGGTCGGGGCGCTGATCGACGCGGTCGCGCGACAGCTCGGCCTTGCGGATGAAGCCCGTAGCACCGTCCGCGACCGACACCTCGATGCCGTTGTCGAGGACCTTGGTGACGGTGCAGGTGACCACGTCG
>DATDHA010000356.1:0-3251 GCA_036521815.1 Alphaproteobacteria bacterium
GCGTCGGCGCGGACGAGCCAGATAACCTCCATCTCGCAGGTCCCGACGGTGCGCGGGACAAAGCGATAGATTACCCCGTGGTCCGTGTAGGAGACGAGGAAGCTCGCCGGGCCGAGGTGGATCGAAGTGACGCCGCCGTCATAGCCGTTGAAGCGCCCGAGAAGCGGGGCGACCCCCTTGCCGTCCGGACTTCCGGTCTCGACACCGTCATAGAGGGCATAGCGGAATCCGCGCACGACCTCCTCGCCCTCGGCCGCGGCACCCCAATATTCATGGGTCGGAATATCGAGGCCGAGCGCCGCCGTGCGTTCCTGCATGCGCGCGTTGAGCTTTTCGATGCGGGGGAGCGGCTGCTCGAGCGCATGGAGCCTCGAATATTCCGAGTGCGAGGGTGCACAGTGATAGCATTCGAGATAGTTCTCGACTGCGAGCTTCCAATTGGCCGCGATCGGATAGCGCTCCCGGTGTGCGATGCGCGCGCGCGGCCATTCATAGGGCCCGAAGCATTCGCTGAGTGTGCGCTCGGCATGGCCGAGGGCAAGCGGGTTTGCCGCGAAGGAGAGGAAGACGCATCCTTCGATGACGCGCAGATTGACGGGCTTGAGGCCGTGTGTCGATTTGTCGAAATCCGCCGGCATGTGCCGTGCCGCGGACAGGCTGCCATCGAGGCCATAGGTCCAGGCGTGATAAGGGCAGACGAGGAATTTCGCGTTGCCCGACGCTGCCGTCGCGATGCGCGAGCCGCGATGGCGGCAGACATTGGCGAAGGCGCGCAGCACTCCATCCTCGCCGCGCACGACGATCGCCGATTCGGACGCGATCTCCACGACGAAATAATCGCCCGCGTTCGGGGCACTGCTCTCATGGCCGGCGCAGAGCCAGTGGCCCACGAAAAGCCGCTCGAGCTCGCGCGCGAATATGTCAGGATCGGCATAGAACGCCTGGCGCAAGGCGTGCCCCGGCGGCTGCGTGGCAATCATCGCCGCGATCTTGCCGTTCCCGCTTTCGTTTCGCCCGCTTTGCGCCATGAGCATCCCATACATTCGCCCTGTGGATGAGATTAGTGCAATCGCGGATGCAGCACCATGCCAACCGCAGCCGCTCGCCGCGATCGGGCCTCGCATCGAGGGACGCGCGATTTCGCCCGTGGACAACTGTCACAGCGGCAGGCAATCTCCCTGCAATTCCCCCGAACCGGAGATGCACACATGCTGACACTCTATTATTCACCCGGCGCCTGCTCCACGGCCTCCCACATCGCCCTCGAAGAGACGCGGGCCCCCTACGAGCCGCGGCCGATCCTTCTCCCGAAGGGCGAGCAGCGGACCGAGGCGTACCTTAAGATCAATCCGCGCGGCAGGGTGCCGGCACTGGCGGTGGATGGCAAGGTCCTCACGGAAAACGTCGCGATCCTGACCTACCTCGCCAAGCGCTTCCCCGATGCGCGGCTGCTTCCGGCGGACCTCTCCGAGGAGGTGCGCTGCATCTCCACCATGGCGTGGTTCTCGAATGCCGTGCATCCATCCTTCACCCATATCGTCCGGCCGGAGCGCTTCGCCGAGGACGCGGCGGCACATGGTGCCGTCAAGGAAACGGGGCGCAAGGCGTTCTGGGCGAACCTTCAGGAAATCGACGGCCTGCTCAAGGGCAAGGAGTGGATGATGGGCGCGCAATACACCGTTTGCGATCCCTACGCGCTCGTCTTCTACGGATGGGGTGTGCGGGCCGAGCTTCCCGTGAAGGAGCTTGCCGCCTATACCGCCTTCAAGGAGCGGATGCTGAAACGCCCGGCGGTGCGCAAGGTTCTCGAGCGGGAAGATAGCCTGCTCCTCAAGGCCGCGTAGGAAAAAAGCCTGGTCGGGCAGCGGCGTGTCGCAATGCCGCTGCCCGCTCGGCCAAGGCTAAAAGAATATCGCGAGCGAGGGAGTACCCGCCGGTGAGAGTCCGCGACATGATTCTGGCGACGCTCACCTCCGTCGTGTGGGGCTTCGCGTTCGTCGCGACGAAGTTGGGGATCGACGGCTTCTCCGCCCCGCAGCTCACCGCGCTTCGCTTCCTTATTGCGTGCCTTCCCGTGTTCTTCGTGCCACGGCCCCGGATGCCGTGGCCGACCCTCATATTGATCGGCCTCACTCTGTTCACGGGGCAGTTCCTGCTGCTCTTTTTCGCCTTTGCGCAAGGAATGCCGCCGGGCCTCGCCGCGGTCACCCAACAGATGCAGGTCTTCTTCACGGTCCTCCTTGCAGCAATATTTCTCCGCGACATACCGAGTGCGAGGCAATGTGCGGGGATGGCGGTCGCATTCGTGGGCCTTGCCCTCATCGCCTCGACGAAGGGGGCTGATCTCTCGCTTGTCGCGCTCGGCCTCGCACTCGCGGGTGCGCTGAGCTGGGCGATCGGCAATGTGCTCGTGAAGCGCGCGCGCGACACACCCATCTTTTCGCTGGTGGTCTGGGCGAGCCTCGTCCCGCCTCTGCCGGCACTTGCCCTCTCGGCCGTGTTCCACGATCGGCACGGCAACCTTTTCGAAGCGGCCACAAGCGCCTCATGGATGACGATCGGTGCCGTCGTCTATCTCGGCGTCTTCGCGACGATCTTCGGCTATGCCGCCTGGGGCAGCCTGCTCCAGCGCTACCCGGCGGCCGTCGTCGCCCCCTTCGCCCTTCTCGCACCCTGCACGGGCGTTGCATCGTCGGCGCTGATATTCGGCGAAGCGTTCAGCCCGATTCGCTATGCCGGCATGGCGCTCATCTTCCTCGGCCTTGCCGTCATCGTCCTGCCGGCGAGGGTCGTGAGAATCTTGAGCCCGCTTCGAGGGCTGCGCTAGTGCTTGGAATCGTGAAGGTGTTGAGCGTCGTCTCGAGAGGCGAGGACCACCCCCCACCCGCTCGCTGACGCTCGCGACCTCCCCCTCAAGTGGGAAGGTTCGATTACACGACGAAAAAAGCTCTCCACCCTTGAGGGAGAGGGTTGGGAGGGGGTCAGGATGTGGGCATATTCATGATCTCATCATCCCGAGGACGCACCGCGAGCCGGAGGCTCGCTTTTTTGCGTCACGCAAAGACGGCGCGTGCGCGCCGTGGCGCCGTCTCGAAGGCTCACCCTGAGTAGCCTCGCGAAGCGAGGCGTCTCGAAGGGTGAGGTCGTTGCCACGACTAGCGTTTCGCCAATACGCGGTACTAGAATCAAGATCGAAGGGTGACATATCGTCACGACAAGGAGATGAGATGACGCGCATCCTGAGCTACCCC
>DATDHA010000357.1:0-5364 GCA_036521815.1 Alphaproteobacteria bacterium
CCGGGCCCATGCCTTCGATTTCCTCGGCACGCGCTTGGAGCTTTGCAAGGAGCAGGTCAAGCGAACGGCACTCTTCCGCGCTGAGCACGGAGAGGAGCTCTCGCTCGACGCTAAGTGCGAGGGGGACGATTTGGGCGTGAATGGCAATCCCGCGCGCGGAAAGGCGTAGTTCCGAGCGGCGGCGATCCGTGCGGTCGGTCGCGCGCTGGACAACGCCCGCGCGCAGTAGGCGTGCGACGGCACGGCTCACGCGCACCTTGTCCATCGCCGTGCGCCCCGCGACCTCGACCGCCGATAACGCCTCGTAACGCGCAAGCACCGCCATCACGCGCCATTCGGGCACGCTCAGCCCGAAGCGCTCATCATACATGCGCGCGACGTCGCGGCTCACGGTGTTGGCAAGCACCGAGAGGCGATAGGGTAGGAACTGTTCGAGGCTCAGCCGGCCGAATTCGGCAGCACCATCCGCGTTCGATCCAGGCTCCTTGCGCTTGCGCGACGCTTTGGCCATTTCCCCGCTTCACATTAGTTTCAATTGAAACTATATTGCGGATCGAATCCGCTCGGGTCAAGCGCATCGCAGCCTCGGGCGCGCCGTCGAACGTCCGCAGGAGAATTGGTCATGAAAAAGTGGATTTCACTGCCGCGCCGCGAAGGTGTCGCCTCGCGTCAGGCGCATTGCGACCTGCCTGACGGCACTTACGAGCGGGAGTTCGGCAAGGAAGGCTTTTTCGGCCCCGCCACGCAGTTCTATCACCGCCATCCGCCGACCGGTTGGAGCGAATGGCAGGGCAGCTTGCGGCCGCGCGCCTTCGATCTCACCAAGCTCAACGGCATCGCGCCGTCGCCGTGGGAGGCAGACAAGATCCTCCATAACGACGCGGTCAAATTCAGGCTCTGGCGCGGGTCGGGCAAGATGGACCACCTCGCGCGCAACGCCGATGGGGATCAGCTTCTGTTTTTTCACGATGGCGAAGGCGACCTCTTCTGCGATTTCGGCCATTTGAGTTTTCGCGAAGGCGACTATGTCATGCTGCCGCGCGGCACCATGTGGCGGATCGACGCGAAGGGTGCGTTCACCGCACTTCTCATCGAGGCGACCAACGACAATTACGTTATAGCCGAGCGTGGAATTGTCGGACCCCAGGCCGTTTTCGATCTCGGCGTGCTCGAGACGCCCAGGATAGACGACGCGTTCCGCGATCAGCACTCGGAAGACGAGTGGCGCGTGTCGATCAAGCGCCGCGACGAGATCAGCACCGCCACCTACCCCTATAATCCGCTCGATGCGGTCGGTTGGCAGGGAGATCTTGCCCCGGTCAAACTCAATTGGCGCGACATCCGGCCCTTGATGAGCCATCGGTTTCACGTGCCGCCCTCCGCGCATACGACGTTCCTCGCGAGCCGGTTCGTCGTCTGCACGTTCGTGCCCCGCCCGATCGAGAGCGATCCTGGTGCCCTCAAAGTGCCGTTCTATCACTCCAACAACGACTTCGACGAAGTGATCTTCTACCATCGCGGCGATTTCTTCAGCCGGGACAACATCCATCCCGGCATGGTGACGCTGCATCCCTGCGGCTTCCCCCACGGCCCGCACCCGAAAGCCTTCGCCGCGGGTGCCGAGGCAGTGAAGAAGGAGACCGACGAGGTCGCCGTCATGATCGACGCGCGCGACGCCCTCACGATTGCGAAGCTGCCGGAAGGCGTGGAATGGACGGGCTACGTCGATAGCTGGAAGGTCCGAAAGGATGCCGCTGAATGAAACTCGGCAGCCTCAAGGCAGGCGGGCGAGATGGTACGCTTGTCGTGGTAAGCGGCGATTTGAAGCGTGCCGCGAGGGTTCCCCAGATCGCCGCAACACTCCAAGCGGCCCTCGACGATTGGGCCAATTGCGAGCCGGAGCTGCGCTCGGTCGCGAGACTCCTCGAACAGGGACAGTCCCGCGACGCGTTTCAGCTCGATCTGACCGCACTGCACGCGCCGCTGCCGCGGGCCTATCAGTGGGCGGATGCCAGCGCCTATCTTTTCCATGTGGAACTGGTGCGCAAGGCGCGCGGTGCCGAGCTGCCGCCCGAGTTTCTCATCGATCCCTTGATGTACCAGGGTGGATCGGATCGCTTTCTGGCGCCGGACGAGCCAATCTGCGCCTGCGAGGAGGCGTGGGGCATCGACATGGAAGGCGAAGTGGCCGTCATCACCGGCGACGTGCCGATGGGCGTGTCGGCAATATCCGCCGCCGATCATATCAAGCTCGTCACGCTCGCGAACGATGTCTCGCTCAGGAACCTCATTCCAAAGGAACTCGCGAAGGGCTTCGGCTTTTTCCACGGCAAACCGCCGACCGCATTTGCACCTGTCGCGGTGACGCCAGATGCACTCGGTGCTGCGTGGCGGGATGGCAAGCTGCACCGCCCGCTTCATGTGTCCCTCAACGGCAAGGAAATCGGCTATCCCAATGCCGGCGTCGACATGCAGTTCGGCTTTCCCGACCTCATCGCGCATGCCGCCAAAACAAGGCCGCTCTCCGCGGGCACGATTGTCGGCTCGGGCACTGTCTCCAACCGGAACCGGTCGTCGGGCTCGAGTTGTCTCGCGGAAATCCGCACGCTCGAACTTCTCGAGCAGGGAAAACCCACGACGCCTTTTATGCACTTCGGCGATCGGGTGCGCATCGAGATGCTCGATGATATCGGCAATTCGATTTTCGGTGCGATCGATCAGACGGTGGTGAAAGCCGAGCCTTTCGGGTGATCGCGGGCTCTTCGCCTATTTCCGTTTGCGCTTGGCCGCAGTCGCTCTCTTGCCCGTCTTGCCCGCTTTTCCGGCGGCGCCCTTTGCCTTGGTCTCCGCCACTGCTTTGGTGAACATCCGGCGCAGCTTCGGGTCGCGCAGCGGATGCGGAACCTCGGCCTTGCCCATCGCGGCAACCATGCGCTGGATGAGGTCGTAATCGTGCTCATCGCGGTAGGGCTTTAAATCGAGATCGCCCGGCACCTTTGCCAGCCGCTCGTCGCCGATGCGCTTTACGTATTTCTGCATGAATCTGTCATACTCGCGCCATGAAATACGCTCGGCGCGGACCGCGGCCTGCTCCGCGCGCGTCGCAATCTGATGGGCGTGGAGGTAGTGCAAACCGAGCTGGTCGATCAACGTTTTTTCGACCTCCTCATGCAGGATGAGATAGCGGTCGACCTCGATCTCGCGACCGCGGCTCTTCATTTTTCTCGGCAGATGGCGGTCGATATAGATCGTCTTGCCGTCGTTGCTGTAGCCTGCAAGATAGGGAACGTCGTGACTCCGATCGAGTTTCTTCACCCGACGCTCGATCGCGTCGAGGGCGCGCTCCATCATGAGACTTGAGGCATACCAATCGGGAACGCGAAGCGTCTTGTGGGGGGCGATGGGGTGGCAACCGGCGGCGGGCATCGGGTTCGCGTCCTCCTTCCGGGCACGATGAGCGTGCCGGGCAGCCGAATGGCTGATGGCGCATAGTGTAACGATTATGCCGCGACACGCAAGCGCGCCACTTGGCTGTACTTCTATTCGACGGATGGAGCGTCAAGCACCCGCACCTAAGCGAGCGAGGCCGGAGTGGCGTGGCTGCGGCCGGCGGTATAGCATCCGCTGCCAGCGGCCGGCATCAAATGGGTCGCGTTAGCGAGAGTGTCTTGTGAGGAAACCGCGATGCTGAAGCTTTATACGTTCTTTCGATCCTCGGCCGCGTTTCGCGCGCGTATTGCGCTCAACCTCAAGGGACTCGCATACGAGCCGATCTTCGTGCATCTGCGCAAGGCGGGACAACGCTCGCCCGACTATCTCAAGCTCAATCCCGAAGGCCTTGTGCCTCTGCTTGTGAACGACGAATTGGTGATCAGCCAGTCGCTCGCGATCATCGAATATCTCGACGAAACGCATCCGGTGCCACCCTTCCTGCCCGCAACGCCCGCTGCCCGCGCGCGCGTGCGCTCGCTCGCCGAAGTGGTCGCGTGCGACATCCACCCGATCAACAATGCGCGTGTATTGCGATATCTGACGAACGAGCTGAAGGTCAGCGAGGAGGGGATGGCCACATGGTATCGGCATTGGATCGATCTCGGCCTCGACTCGCTTGAGGTTCGCCTCGGCCGCGAGCGGGAGAGCGGGAAATTCTGTCACGGCGACTCGCCCGGCCTTGCCGATATCTGTCTCGTCCCGCAACTCTTTAACGCCATGCGCTTCGATCGGGATCCCCTTACGCGGCGTCCAACGCTCAAGCGCATTTTCGAGGCGTGCATGTCGCTCGATGCGTTCGACCGCGCGCAGCCTGAAAAGCAGCCCGACGTCGAGCCGTGACCCGATCGGGGTCGAAGCCGACCCTGAAAACCGTGCGGTAGCGCTGGTCAGCTCTTCTTGCGGGCGCTCTGAACAAGATTCTGGAGGGTCGCCTGGTCGACGGCACCGGGAATGAGCTTGTCGCCGACGATGAATGCCGGCGTTCCCTCGATTTTGAGCCCCTCCGCCAGTTGCAGGTTCTTGCGGATGAGGGCGTCGATCTCGCGCGCCTTCATGTCCGCCTGAAGGCGCGTGGTGTCGATCCCATTCGCTTCCGCAATCGACATGATTGTCGTCATGTTCAAGGCACTCGTCGATGCGAGCATGGCACTATGGAAGGCCGAGTACTTGCCTTGCTTGTTCGAGGCCAGTGCAGCGCGCGTGGCGAGCTGGGAGTCGGGGCCGAGAATCGGAAACTCCTTGAGGACCAGCCGAACGTGGCCATCGGACTTGAGGGTCTGCATCACGGCCGGTAATGCGCGCTTGCAGTAGGGGCAGCGATAATCGAAGAATTCGACGATTGTGACGTCGCCGTTCGGATCGCCGAAGACAAGGTCGTCCGGATCGTTGAAGAGTGCTGTCGCATTTGCCTCAATCGCCGCGCGCTCCCGCTCCGTCGCGGCCGCCTTCTGGCGTGCGTCGAGCTGGCCGATCGCTTTCGCGACAAGCTCCGGGTGATCGTCGAGATAGCGTTCGAGTACACCCTCAATCGCATGGCGTTGGATGTTGCTTAACGAGAGCGGCACGAGCGTCAAGACAAGTGCCGCAAGCAACGCGCCCGCTCCGGCGGCCAAAAGGTAGCGCAAAATCTTCATGCTGAACTCCGCGACGTAGCTACGATTTTCGTCCCGCCTGCTATCCCCGTGCGTCCTTGAGCGCCTTTTCGGCGGCCTCCTGGATGTCCTGCGCGCGGAGCGCACCGGGCGATCCCGCAGGCAGCAATTTCTGCGCTCGTTTGGCTTGGCCTTTGGCGTCGGGGTAGCGCCCTTCGGTGAGCGCCTGCTCCGCGAGTGCCAGGGCCGTTCGCCCTTCGTCGCCCTGGCGGCCATAGAC
>DATDHA010000358.1:0-3148 GCA_036521815.1 Alphaproteobacteria bacterium
GGCATGGACTTCAATTCCTGGAGGACCTTGAGCCATCCGAGCAGGCTTCCATCGATCGCCGGAATCCGTTCGACGAACAAGAGGTCCGCGGCCCATAGCGTGCCGGTCGAACGATCGAGGATCGAAAGGTCGCTATCGGTGTGTGCCGCACCGTGAGCCGTCAGGACGAGGACACGGCCACCCAAATCAAGTTCGAGGTCCTTTTCGACGAGGAGCGTGGGTATCACGAAATCCCCGGCGCGTTTCACGCCGAGGATGTCGGTGAGGCGGCGTCGGTCATACTCGCCGCGATCGGCGAGCGCACCGGGCATCCGGACGTGGCCGACAAAAATCGGATGGTCGGGTGCGAATGCCACGGCCCCGAAGACGTGGTCGGGCTGGGCGTGGGTCATGATGACGTAGCGAATCGGCCGGTCCGTGGTGGCGAGGACCGCCGCGCGCAGCCGCTCGCCATCGGTACGGCTGCCACCGGGATCGATCACCGCAACCGCGTCGGCGCCGACGATGAATCCGATATTGGCGATCATGTCGCCGTTTGTCGCCGTGGCGTCTTCCTGCACGCCCTGGCGGACATAAATTCCGTGCGCTACCTCCGTGACCGCGAGGGGGGGAGGTGCCGCACGCACGCTGCCGAGCGAAGAGAGGAATATGGCGGCGCCGATCAGGTGCTTGAGGTGCCGCAGCAGCATGGCATGATCACAAAGTCATCCGTCGATTCCGCCCTTCGCCCGCACCGGCGGCTCTCGTCCACCGCGGCAAAGCGCCGAGCTTTCGCACCACCATCGAATGTTTCGATTGCCGGCTCGGGCTCGACGCTAGCCCGGCCGTTCCCCACACGTCAAGCGTGCGGGCCAAAGGTCAGGTCGTTGGAAAATTTGCGGGCACGAGAGGCGCGCAGGTCGCGGGATTTGCCGATTTCTTGGACAGCGACGCAATCGAGCCGTGGTCCTGGGCATTTTACGCCTGCTTCTCCGGCCGGGCGCCGAACTGGCACTTCCATCCCTTGAGGCTGTACTTGACGCCATCCCCGCTCGTGGTCAGGTAGTCGCTCGCCAATTGCTGCGCATGAACGAGGCAATCGGTGATGTAGACCTCCTGGGATATGTCCTTGCACTGCGTGGGGTCTGAAAGCAGGCACAGAACGAGGATGAGCTGGGCCATTGGGCTAGTTCCTTATGACGTCAATGGTAGAGCGGACTTGGTAAGTCGGGTGGCCACGACAGAACCGCGCGGAGTCGGCCTGGCGACGAGCACAAGACCGGCTTCAAACGCTCCGGGCTCGACAAATGCGGTCACGACAATGTGACGCGGCATGGCTGTCCTCTCAAATCTGCACCCGACAATTGCGCAGGCGCCGACGGTAAGGAAAAATGGTTAACAAGCCCTCTCCGTTCCGTCAGCGCCCCGCGCCGATGGGATCCAAGTGGGTGCAAGGAGCGTGCCGATTTGGCGGGGGTGCGGCGACCGTCGGCCCTTGGCAATCGCCCGGCCTTGGCAATCGTCTGGCCTTGGTATTGGGCGGACGATTTCGAGACCTCTAGCGTTCGGCGATTATTCCCGAGGGCTAGGGGGCCATTGGGTCATTTCGTACCAATCGGGCGGTGCGGACACAAGCACCTCCCGCAGGGCATGCCAGGACGCCTCATCCGTGGCGGCGAGAATCTGGCGGTCTGGTATCGTCGGATCGTAATCCGTGCCGTCGAGGAACCTAGCGACCCCGCCGGCCTCCGTCACGACCAGCACGCCCGCCGCGTGATCCCATGGCAGCGAGCGAGGCGAGAGGAAAAATTGCTTTCGCTGCCGGGCAATCTCGATGTAGTCCACCGCACCGCACATGACGTTTCGCAGGCCGCCGATCTCGCCGGACCGCCTCAGAATGTCGCCGGCCGGACCCCTGCCGGGAATCTCGCCATAGGCGGCCCCGGTCATTTGGGAGAGCGGTGCTGCGTCCGAAACCTTCAAACGCGCAGCACCGCACCAGGCACCTTCGCCCGATATCGCGGTGACGGTGACGTTTTCGAGCGGATCGTGGATCCACCCGGCTATGGTTTTGCCGGCCTCGACGTAGGCGACGATGACGCCGAATCCGCGCCTGCCATGGGCGAAATTGAGCGTCCCGTCGATCGGGTCCAAAAGCCAGACGGGCGCGTCCTTGGACAAAAGTTCGAGGAGCGAGGGATCGTCCGTCGCGGCCTCCTCGCCGACCACGAGAGTGCCCGGAAACGCGCGCAATAGATGCTGGGTAAGGGCGCGTTCCGCCGCGATATCCGCGACGGTGACCAAATCCATCGGACCCGACTTTTCCCGCACGTCGTCTTTGCCGAGTGCGCGAAAGCGCGGCAGGATTTCTTCCTCGGCAACGCTTCGAACGATAAGCGAAACGGCGCTGACGTCGATCATCGCGCGCAACTCGCCGGTGGAACGTAAATGGCGATCGATAGGGAGCGGCTTGCTTCTTATCCGAATCTCGTTACCGCCAATCCATCCATAAATCCGGCTTTCAGCGGTGCCGCCGAATTGAGTGCGTGCGAGGGGCGCGCGTTGGCGTCACAGCACGACCTCGAAGCCGTCATGCGCGACTTCCCAGCCGGCCGCCACCGCCTCAGCCCGCTCGGGCGAGTCGTCGAGGATCATCGGGTTGCTGTTGTTGATGTGAACGAAGATTCTTCGCTTGATGCCAAGCCGTGCCAAGGCCGCGATGGTGCCCACTGCACCTGAAACGCTCATATGCCCCATGCGCGTGCCCGTTTTGCCGCCAAGCCCCGTCGTGATCATCTCGTCGTCGCGCCAAAGTGTACCGTCGAAGAACACGAGTTCCGCCCCCTTGAGCCGTGCCGCGAGCTCCGGTGGCACGGATGCACAGCCAGGAATGTAGTGAAAGCGCTTTCCATCGCCCGCCGATGCGATTTCAAGTCCGACCGTGTCGCCGGGCCGCGTGCCGAAATCCGCTCCGGCACCGGAGTCTTCGGCATAAAGCGCTATCTTTCCAGGCACGGCATAAGCGGTGACGCTGAGTCCGCTCGATGATCCGTCGGACTCCGAGAGTGTCGCGGGCTCGTCGAGGCTTATCTCCCGGCGTGCCACGCGATCCGGATTGAGCACGTTGAAGATGCTGTTCTGGCGCAACAGGGCATGAACGCGCGCCGTC
>DATDHA010000359.1:0-9088 GCA_036521815.1 Alphaproteobacteria bacterium
GTCGTCATCGCCCTTTTCTCCGTTCGTAAGGTGCCCTTCGTCGTTCGTACCGTTCTCGATAAGACGTGCTGGTTGGTGGTCGTGAGATAGATGAGCACCGGGCATCGAACGGCGAGAGTGACAAGTGTGGCGGGATTCCGATGGACTCGCTGATCACGGCCGCGGCGCGTGCGCTCGCGGCAGGTGATCCGCTCGGCGCACTGAACCGGGTCGCCTTGCGCGACGACGCGCCTGCCCTCGCGCTTCGAGGCATCGCGATGGCGCAGCTCGGCGATCTCGTTCGCGCTAAGGCTCTCTTGCGAAGTGCGGCCCGCGCATTCGGTCCGAAAGAGGCGGTGGCGCGCGCGAGGTGTATCGTCGCCGAGGCCGAGATCGCACTCGTCTCGCGCGACCTGGGCTGGCCTGCGAAGGCGCTCGACGCAGCGCGGGCGACGCTCGAAGCGCACGGCGACCGTGTAAATGCCGCGCATGCGCGAAATCTCGAGGTCCGGCGCCTGCTCCTGATCGGCCGCCTCGACGAAGCCGAGCATGCACTCGCCGAGCTCGACCCAGCACCCTTCCCGCCCGCTTTGAAGGCCGCCCACGCGCTGGTCGTTGCGGGGATCGCGATGCGACGCCTTCGAACGAAGACGGCGCGCGCGGCACTCGCTCGGGCCGAGCGCGCTGCGCGCGACGCAGATATTCCTGCGCTGACGGCGGAGGTCGAAAGCGCATCCCTCGTCCTGAACACGCCCGCGGCGCGCCTGATTGCGCGTGGCGACGAGCGACTCCTCCTGCTCGAGGATGTTGAAGCGCTACTGGCGTCGAAGGCGCTCGTCGTGGACGCGTGCCGTTATGTCGTGCGTGACGCATGCACCGCGGTCTCGCTCGCAAGGCGTCCGGTTTTGTTCGCGCTCGCACGCGCGCTGGGCGAGGCGTGGCCCGGAGACGTGCCGAGGGGCACGCTCGTCACACGGGCATTCCGAGCAAAGCACGCCGATGAATCGCATCGCGCACGGTTGCGCGTAGAGATTGGGCGGCTCCGCGCGGCACTTCGGACGCTGGCCGGCGTGAGTGCCACGAAGCGCGGGTTTGCGCTGGTGTCGCGCCGCGCACGCGAGGTCGTCGTGTTGGCGCGACCCGTCGAAGAGGAGCATACGGCGGTGCTGGCCTTCCTCGCCGACGGTGAATCGTGGTCGAGCTCCGCCCTGGCGCTTGCGCTGGGGGCCAGCCAGCGCACCGTGCAGCGGGCACTCGACTCGCTTGCGGCAGCAGGCAAAGTGCAGTCGTACGGTCGCGGGCGAGCGCGTCGTTGGATGGCCCGGCCCGTGCCGGGATTCACGACAACCTTGTTACTCCCCGGTCCGCTACCGAGTGACTAGTGTGGCTAATCCGAAATTCGCTCACGGCCCCGCACCCAGATGTGGCAAATTCCGGATTCGCCACACTAGGATGGAAGCATGAAACGATCCGCAGCCGAAATCCTCCGTGAATATGGACCCTTTCCCGGTGTCGACCACGTGCATGGGGTTACGTATGATGGTCAGCACGTCTGGTTTGCTACCGGAGACAAACTGAACGCCTTCGATCCGGCGAGTGGGAAGGTGCTGCGCTCGATCGATGTCGCCGCACATGCAGGAACGGCCTTTGACGGTCGACACCTCTTTCAGATCGCCGAGGATCGCATCCAGAAGATCGATCCGAAGACCGGCCGTGTGCTCGCGACGATCCCATCACCTGGCGGCGGCGGTGACTCGGGGCTCGCATGGGCCGAAGGGACGCTCTGGGTGGGGCAGCATCGGGGCCGGAAGATCCATCAAGTCGATCCCCAAACAGGGGCGATTCTTCGCACCATCGAGTCCAACCGCGTCGTCACTGGGGTCACCTGGATCGACGGCGAGCTCTGGCACGGCACCTGGGAAGGTGACGAGAGCGATTTGAGGCGAGTCGACCCTCGAACGGGAGAAGTCCTCGAGAGGCTCGAGATGCCGCCCGGAGTGGGCGTATCGGGGCTCGAGTCCGATGGCGGCGATCGGTTCTTCTGCGGAGGAGGAAGGAGCGGGAAGGTGAGAGCCGTCCGCCGGCCCAGGAGAGTCTCCGCGGCGAGCAGCGGCTCCGAGACCCCGATCGACCCCACGAGAAAATAGTGGAAGCGGCCCTCGCGGGCGGGAAGCCGCTCTCCCGTCTCATGGGATACGAGCGAGCGTGCCGAAGGGTTTAACAACAAATAGCAAGCTAACATTAGACGGATAGCCGCCGTCCAAGACGCGTCCGATGAAGCGGGAGCTTTGGCTTACGCTTCCATCGTGCCGTGGCAGCCATTCGCGAAATTGCGGCAGGCCCTGACGGCGGCTCTGGAGCACCCGCTCCCATCCGCATCTGACAGCGGCGTTCTCTCCGCACATTTCGACGCCCGCCGTAGCATCGGTGACCGCGCGCGCGGCACTATCCAGGTATGCACAATATCCGTGCGAAGGAGTGTCCCGATGATCGCCGCAACCCTGGCCAATGCCGCACCCAAGCTCGATCCTCGCGAAGAGCATTTCCGGATCCCGAGTCCGCTCAGCGGCCTCGAGCTCTTTCTGCGCCATCTCCCGCCGAGCCTCGAGACGCCGCCGCTCGGCAAATCCGTTCTCTACGTCCATGGCGGGACGTTTCCCTCTGCCCTCTCCGTGGCACATCCGTTTGACGGGCGGTCCTGGCGCGACGAGCTCTGTGCCGCCGGATTCGATGTCTGGGCGCTCGACTTCCACGGCTTCGGCCGGCTCTCCGATCCTTATCCGGAAATGGCGCATCCCGCCGAAGGTTTGGCGCCGCTCGGGCGCGCTGAGGAGGCGAGCCGGCAGCTCGAGCAGGCACTGCGATTCATCTCGGCGCGGCAGGGCTGCGGCCGGATCTCCCTCATCGCGCATTCCTGGGGCACAATGGTCGCCGGCCGGCTTGCCGGGCGCGCACCCGATCTCGTCGACCGCCTGGTCTTCTTCGGACCGATCGCGCGGCGCACAGAGGCGGCCCTACCAGCCGCCGGCCGCGTGCGGTTGCCCGGCTGGCGGCTGATCTCGCTTCGGGATCAATGGGACCGCTTCGTCGCGGATGTGCCGCCGGGAGAGGCGCCCGTATTGCTCAAGCGTCACTTCGAACGCTGGGGCGAGTGCTATCTCGATGTCGACCCCGCGAGCCGCTCCCGCGTGCCGGCGGCGGTCAAGGTGCCGAGTGGGGCCTTCCAAGACATTTTCGACGCCTGGGCTGGGGAGCTTGCCTATGATCCCGGCCGCATCCGGGCGCCGGTCGCGATCATTCGCGGCGAATGGGACGGGATGTGCACCGACGCCGACGCGCGCTGGCTGTTCGATGCACTCAGCTCGGCGCCGATCCGCCGCGACGTCAAGATCGCGCGGGCGACGCATCTGATGCATTTGGAATCCGCCCGCTATGCACTCTATCGCGAGACGGAGGCCTTCCTCGCGGCGGGCGATCTGGCACCCGCCGCCTGACCCACAGTCATGCGCAGAGGAGAGACGCCATGTTCGCCGTCATCTTCGAAGTAACCCCGAAGCCGGACCAATGGGAGGCCTATCTCGGCTATGCCAAGCTGCTCAGGCCCGAGCTCGAAAAGATCGAGGGTTTCATCGACAATACGCGCTTCGCCAGCAGGCGCCGACCGGGTGCTCTGCTTTCGCTCTCGACCTGGCGGAACGAGAAAGCGCTGATACGCTGGCGCACCCACGCGCTCCACCACGGCGTGCAGGAGAAAGGTCGATTCGAGGTGTTCAGCGACTATCGCCTCCGCGTCGGCGAGGTCGCGAGCGACAGCCGATTGCCGGCGGGGGTGTCTTTGCCAAGTGTGCGCCTCGATGAGACGGAGACCGGTGCTTCCAAGCTCGTGGCCATCACCGAGCGCAAGCTCGATGCACCACCAACCGAGACGGACGCCGCCGGGATCGCGAAGCACTTCGGCTTCTCGGTGGCGGACGGGCTCGTCGACTGGGACGTGTTTGAGGACATCAACAGAAGCGGCGAATTCGTTCTCCTTGCCTCCTGGCTCGACGCCGCTGCTGCGAAGGCTTATCCGATAACGAGTGGCGCCGACGTCCGGCACCGTACCATTCGCGTCATCCGAGACTACGGCATGTCCGACCGGGCGGAGGCGCCGCAGTACTACCCGCCGGTCCCGACATCCGAGGCGAGAAAACCCCAAACGATACGGAGGTCCCAATGACCATCACCGTCTTCATCCGCTATCAGATCGATCCCTTCCGCCGCGAAGCATTCGAAGCCTATGCGAAGCGCTGGTCCGCCATCATCCCCCGTTGCGGGGGCGATCTCCTCGGCTACTGGATGCCGCATGAGGGCACGAACAACATCGCCTATGGCCTCATCTCCTTCGAGAGCCTGGCGGCCTACGAGACCTATCGCGCACGCCTGCGCGCCGACACGGAGGGCATGGCCAACTTCCGTGCCGCCGAAGAACAGCGCCTGATCCTGGCAGAGGAGCGGACGTTCCTGCGCAAGGTGGAGTAAGGGGCCGCACCGGACCGGCCAACCCATGGCACCCGATTGGCAAATGTATTAGCATGCCATTCGCGCTGCCGATTGGGGGGCGACCATGTTGCACCCCTGAAGATTGGGGAGCGGCATACCGTGTTCGTCCGAACCCTCGAAGGCCTGCAAGCCGCCGGCATGATCAAGCTATTGGTCAACGGCACAACGCGCTCGGCCCGCTACCTCACTGCGGCCGATGGCATGGGCTTCTCCTATAACGACAATCGTGTCGACAAGGGGGCGGACGCCGTCCTTTGGTACAAGAACCATTGGGAGGCCAATTATATCGTTTCGGGTCGGGGCGACGTGACGGACCTGACGAGTGGCGAAAGCTGGCCGCTCGAGGCGGGCGCTCTCTATGTGGTCGGACCGAACGATCGACACCGCTTTCGACTGACGGAGGATGAGCATCATGTCAGCATCTTCTGCCCCCCACTCAAGGGCGATGAGCGCCACGACAAGGATGGCACCTACGCGGCCAGCGGGCCGCGCCCGAAAACCGACCGTCGCATGTTCGGAAAGCGGGCGCATGAGATGCGCGCCGCGGGCATGGAAATGGTCGTTGCCAACGGTCAGGCGCGCACGATCCGCATGCTGACCCAAGCGGACGACGTCGGCTTCGGACTATCGGACGTGCATCTCGCGGCGGGTGCTGAAGCCGTCCTTTGGTACAAGCACCATCGGGAGGCGAACCACATCCTCGCCGGCAATGGCGAGGTCACCGACCTGACGAGCGGACAAACGTGGAAGTTGGAACCGGGTGTCGCCTACAACGTCGGCCCGCGCGACCGGCACAAACTGAGCGCGATGACCGCCCTCCATCTCCTGAGCGTATTCGCACCCGCACTCAAGGGCGACGAGCAACATGACGAGGCGGGCTCGCTTCGGCCGAGCGGTTCGGTCCCGCCGGGGCCGGACGTCGACTGAGCGCCTCGACTGCGGCGATCCACCCGCGAGGCAAATCCGACGACCTCCAGCACATCTCGCGCTGACCGCGCCCACCCCGTGTGCTGGTCTCGCGGGTACTGGCCCGGCGGGTTCTGGTGCGGCGACTAGCCTTGCTTCCCGGCGGCGGTTGCCTTCAACCCGATTTTACTTTCGATCTCCGCCAACCTCGCCTTCAGGGCATCGATCTCCTTCGTCAGCTTGCCCTCGACACCACAGAGCGACACGACCTCGGCGCGCAGGGCCCAAAGCTCCTCCCGCATTACACTGAATTTTTTCTCGTCGGGGAGTGTGTCGAATTCCTTATCCTCCGGCATATCTGGCCTCTGCGATCATGTCGCGCGACGGATACCATCAGACATTGGGCACGTCTCGGCGGCATATGCAATCGAACCGTGCCAGGCATTGTCGCTGCCTAATTGCGATCGAAACCACCTCTCTCGTGTGGCGCATGCAAGGGGGCGCGAGTGAACTCATCGCCGGTCGGCAAACGTGGAAGTGTCGCGAGTGACGATGCGATCGCGAGTGCGAGCAAAAGGACACCGGCGATGATCCAGGCGCCGGTAAGTTGCCTCGCCGCAAGATAGCGTCCCATGATCGCGCCCAATGTCGGAGCGCTGGGTGCGCAAGACGTGGAAACGAGGCTGCTCGATCGTAGGCGGTCGCGGCTGGGCATCGCATGGCCCAGCGTTGGATAGACTCGTCCCCTGTTCCGTATCCGCGGCCGCCTCATGGGCAACATCGCCGGACCCGAACGCCGCAAATGCCGCGGCTGGCGCGCAACAGTCGTTCTGCCATGCCACATGGCGGGTTCCTTCATCTGACGTTACGGCCGTCTGTTGCAGCGTGATGCCGCGCGACGGTGTCGTCGCCCGACACCACATGCGACAGGTGAAAGGCATCGAGGCCTATCGCACAATTCCTGGCGCGTCGCATTCTGAGCGCGCCGGGCGGCACCCGTTCCCGAGCGCGCCTGGCCCCTGCGTAAAGGCACATCAATGGCGCGGATCCGATGTCAAGGCGCCAACAGCAGCGCCAGCGCCACCGCCGACGAGTGCGCCGACCAATGGGTTGAAGCCGGCGACAGCACCGAGCACGGCACCGCCACCAGCGCCGATGGCGCCGCCGCTAAGGGCGCGTTGCTGCTGATCCGACATGTTCGAGCATGCCGATGTCGCAGCAAGCATCGCCATAAGGAGACCAATCGTTGCGTACCGCCCAATTATTGCGTACCGCATGGAAACCTCCTTGTCATTTCGAGGCCGGCAAAGTCGGCCCTACGCAGGACCCAAAACATGGCGACCGGCTTGGGACATAGCCGGGACAAGCATGAGACAAAATTGGCGCCGCATGCCGGATATGACGCGTGAGCGATTGTCGGCAAATCGTTCTAACGACGGGGAAAAGCTTCGCAAACACCTGCGATGGCGCGCCCAAGATTGCGCACAGGAATGCCCAGATGTTGCCTCAATCGCTCCTCGCGGCCTCCACCCTCGTCGATCGGCCCCACCATCCCAACCAGCGCAATAAGCAACTGGCAGCGGACGTGATAAACTAACCTCCTCGACCGCTTAGGAAACCGTCATGGCCGAGCAACCCAAAAGCGTCAGCGCCGACACGGTGATGGCAGATATTCACGCGGCTGCGAGCCGCGAGGACGTATCGCTGAACGAACGCATCGCGGCGGTTGAAGCGCGGATCGACCGCTTCAAAAGCGATCTCGAGGAACTCACCGCGCGTCATTCCTGGCCGCCGCCCAAGATCGACCACTTCATGGGACATCTCGAGCATAGACTCGAGACGGCTTTGGCCGGAGGTCAACTCAAAACCGACGACATCGTCATTTTTCAGCGGGCACTCAAGCGGCTTTAACGCGGCCTTGCCGGCCAGGATCGGGATCACGGGATCGAACGCCCGCCGCCGCACGTCGTCATGGGAAGCCGGGCGTCCTCATGAAAGTTTGCCCGCACCGTGCCGGCAACGCCGCGTTCAAACCACGGGGGAGCGCATGGGACTGCAAGGCTGCTCCCCTTCCTGGCATAGAGCGTAGACCGCCTGATGGCGGCGGAAACCGCGCAATTCGAAATGGCCGATCTCAATAACCGGCTCGGTAACCCCGACCGCGAAAGCATCGGTCATGAGGAGGGGCCGGCCGACGTCCTTGCAGAGGAGTTCCAGCCGGCTGAGGATGTTGACGTCGCGCCCCACGGCGGTGAAATCGAGGCGATTGCCCGAGCCAATGTTGCCGTAGGCGGCATCGCCACAGTGAAGTGCTATATCGATGGCGATTTTCTGCTGGATCTCGGGCGCTGCGGCCTGGAGTGCCGCGAGTGCCGTCTGCGCCGCCGCCAAGGCTGAGCTGCAGGCAAGTGTTGGATCCTCGTCCGTGACCGGAAAAATCGCGATGACCGCGTCGCCGACAAATTTCAAAATGTCGCCCCCACCCGCAATCACGCCCGGCACGACAAGATCGAAGAAGGCGTTGAGGAGTTCGACAATCCGCTCCTCCGGAAGCTCATCGGTCAGCCGGCTGAATCCGCGCAGGTCGGCAAGCATCATTGCCGCCTTGAGATGGCGAACGTCGCCGCGCTGAACCGCACCCGCCATGATCCGGGCACCCGGATCGCGCCCCACATAGGTTGCGAGAAGCTCGCCATATATGCGCGGGCTTGCGGTTGCTTCGAGGATGGGAACGAAGGCCGTCACGAGAGTGCCAAAGAGTTCGACATCCGCTTCCGTGAAGCCACCGGGCGCGTCGGTCGCGCACGACATCGCATTGACAATCCGATTCGAGAAGACGAGGGGCGCCATCACATAATGCGTGATGCCTTGCGCCCGGAGGGTGCTGAGTATCGGAAAGCGCTGGTCGGTGGCTTCGTCCAGCGTGGCATTGAGCCATTGACCGGTCTCGATGATGTATTGAATGGGACTATTCTGGTAATCCGACGTGTACTCGAGGCCGTGGCGCGTCGTTCGAATTTCAATGCTCTCTCCCCGCCGCCAGATGCGCGCCACACCACGGAATTCCGGGTGGAGCGTGCGGACATGCGCGGTGGCGCGGGCGACGGGGACGCCGAGTACCACGAGCTTCTCGCAGAGCAACTCGAGCAGGCGACCGGTATCGGGCGCAAAACGGCCTTCCTCGTTCAGCCAGCGAAGAAGTTCGCCCGTGCGACCGGCAGGCGAGGAGTCGAGAGCGTTCGTCACAGTTCAGCCGCCATTTCCCGAATGGTCATGACCGAGATGCGCTATCGTGGGTCTTCGTGTACTCCAAGGTTTCTGCATGTTCTATGCTATTCGAGGTCCAGGCATTGCCGATGCCGGATGAAGGGGCTGTAAGCGGGCGCTGACGCCTTGACGCGGCCGTCGTTGCCCCAATCGCTCATTCGATTGAAGGGAATGTTTGGGGTCGTGTCGAGGCTTCGCATGCGTCTCACGAGATCCTCCTCGACTCGCTCGAGCCGCGCCTTGATCACGCTCTCCTCGGAATACCGAAGTCCTGCCTCCACACCGTACGCGACGAACGGAGCCATCACCGTGTACCCGACATAGGCCAAAGACAAGTGGACGGGCCAAAGCAGAAGATCGATGTCCCCGCTCCGGCCATTGTATGCATAGCTCT
>DATDHA010000360.1:0-5576 GCA_036521815.1 Alphaproteobacteria bacterium
GGTCCGGGGCTCGACCGCCGCCGTAACTTCCCGGCCATTCACGCGAAGCGTTATGCTCTTCATGGCGCCCGCGACTCCATCAGCCGCAGTGCCGCCCGTTTGAGCGCCACGAGGTGCACCTGCCGCTCGTAGGCGTCCTCGCCGAGCCCCGCTTCCTCCACCATGTGCAGGGCCGCCTTGGCAGCACCACCGCCAAGCAAATCGGCGGCAGAGGCGACGACGTGAGGCGCTCCCCCCGTGGCGCCGATCGCGGCGCGCGCGATGCCCCGCTCGGGGTCGTGGAGTACCGCACCTATCGCCTCGGCGAACTCGCCGGGCTTGCGGCAGAATTTGTAATACCCCCACCTCGCGGCGCGCGAGAGCTTCGGAATGCGTACGGCGACGGCGATCTCGTCGGCGGCGAGACTCGTTTGAAACGGACCCGTGACGAACTCAGCCGCCGGGAGTGTGCGCCGCCCACCGGAGCCTTCGACGAGCACGCTCGCGTCGAGCAGCAGAAGTGCGGTGAGCCAATCCGCCGCGGGGTCGGCGTGGGCGAGGCTTCCACCGATCGTTCCCCGGTTCCGGACCGCGCGATAAGCGATATCGGCAGCGACGAAGCGCAGGAAGGCGCCGGTCGGAGGCGCCACTCGCCCATCCTCGATCGCGGCATGGGTAACCGCTGCCCCGATTGTCGTCGCATCCGCACTCTCCTCGACCGCGCTGAGCGCCTCAAGACCTCTCACATCGACGAGAAGCCGCGGCTGAGCAAGCCGGAGATTGAGCATCGGCCCGAGCGACTGGCCGCCCGCGACCACCTTGCCCTCCCCGTTTGCACCAGCGAGGAGTGCGATCGCCGTAGCAAGATCGCCCGGCTTTTCGTAGTCGAACGCGACCGGCTTCATGCCGCCGTCGAGCGCCGCGCGCGCAGCGCCCCCTCGATCGCAGCCAAGAGCCGCCGCGGCGATATCGGGCATTCAACGATCTCAACACCCAGGTCCTTGAGCGCGTCGTTCACCGCGTTCGCGATTGCGGCCGGCGGCGCTATTGCCCCGCCTTCCCCGAGCCCCTTCTGGCCGAATTCAGTGTAGGGCGAGCGCGTCTCCATATGCTCGATGCGGACATTCGGCATTTCCGTGGCCCCCGGAAGAATATAGTCCGCCAGCGTGGAAGCGAGGGGCTGTCCCTCACGATCGAAGGGCATCTCTTCATAAAGCGCTGTGCCGATGCCTTGCGCGGTCCCGCCGAGGATCTGGCCGTCGACGACCATTGGATTGATCAGGGTCCCGCCATCCTCCACGATCGCGTAGTCGAGGAGCTCGATTTGGCCGAGCTCGACATCGACCGCGACGACCACGGCGTGGCAAGCGTAACTGAAAGTTCCGCTGTCCCGCGCGGGCTTGTATCCCGCCGTGGTCTCGAGCCCACCCGGATCGATGTCGGCGGGCAAGAGCTGCGGCTGGCGATACCAGATGTGCGCCACTTCGGAGAGCGGCATCCGCTTGTTCGTGTCTGGCACGAGGGCAAAACCGTCTTCCAGTTCCACCGCCTCGGGTGCTGCGTCCATGACCTTGCCTGCGATCCGTTTCACGCGGCGCGCGATCTCCTTGCAGGCCGATGCGACAGCACCACCCGACATGACCATGCTGCGCGAACCCCACGTCCCCGTCGAATATGGCGTGAGTGCGGTATCGCCGTGGATCAGCCGGACATTGGCGGGATCGACGCCGAGCACCTCGTTTGCAACCTGTGCGAGCGTGGTCTCGAGGCTCTGGCCATGGGAGTGCGCCCCGATCCTGATCTCGAGCACACCGTCGGGCGAGAGACGGGCGAAGCATTGCTCGTGGCCGGGCACCATCGGAATGCCCCAGCCGTGATAGACCGAAGTGCCGTGTGCCCCTTGCTCGCAATAGACCGAGAAGCCGACGCCGATCTTGCGCCCATCTGCCTCGCCAAGAGCCTGGCGGGCGCGAATGTTCGGAAGATCGATTGCGGCCGCTGCCCGCCGCACGGCTTCGGGATAATCGCCGCTGTCGAAATGCTTCTTCGTCACGTTATCGAAGGGCATTTCGTCGGACCGCACGAGGTTCTTCAGGCGCACCTCATGGGGCTCGATCCCGACTTCGCGCGCAATCGCGTCGATGACGAGTTCGATCGCGAAACACACGCCGGTGCGCGCCACGCCGCGATAGGGCAGGATCGGCGCCTTGTTCGTGGCGACCGACCACGTCCTGCAGCGGTAGCGCTCCATCTTGTAGGGACCGGGCAGGATCGAGCTCACTTGCGCGGCTTCCAGGCAGGCCGAGAAGGGATAGGACGAGTAGGCGCCCGAATCCACGGTCGCCTCGCACTCGATCCCGAGGAGGCGGCCGTCGCGATCGGCGTAGCCGGTGATCTCGTAGTGGTGTTCCCGGCAATTGGCGCTCGCAACAAGCGCTTCGCGACGGTCCTCGAGCCAGCGCACGGGAACGTCGAGTTTCATCGCAAGCCAGGCAAGACAGACTTCCTCGGGAAGCAGGATTCCCTTATAGCCGAAACCGCCGCCGACATCGGGTGCGATGACTCGGATCTTTCCCTGATCGATGCCAAGACACTCGGATAGCCCCGCGCGATTTATGTGGGGCATTTGTGCTGCCGTATACATCACGAGCTGATCGAGGCGGCGATCCCAATGGCAGAGGACGGCACGCCCTTCGATTGGCGCCATGCACTGCCTGGACGTGCGGATGCGGCGCGTGACCCGGACGGGTGCGCTCGCCCTGAGTGCCGTGAGATCATCGTCCCAAAGGGTTTCGAGGAAAACATTGTCGCCCCACTCCTCATGAACGAGGGGGGCATCCGGCTCGCGCGCCTGCAGCATGTCGTGGACGGCAGGCAGGTCTTCGAGATCGACGAACACTTGCGATGCGATATCCTCGGCCTCGGCGCGCGTGGGTGCGACGCACATTGCGATCATCTCGCCGACTTGGCGAACCTTGCCCCTCGCCAGCACCGGCTGCTCGGACGCCTTGAAGCCCTTGAGGGCCGAGACGACGCGGATCGCCCGCACGTCCTTGAGATCGTCGATCGTGAAGACGGCATGCTCGAGCCCGGCCGGTTTTTCGATGCCGCGAATACGGCCGTGCGCGATCGGGCTGCGCACGAACGCGACCTCCACCATGCCGGCGAGCTTGATGTCAGCGACGAACTGGCCGCGGCCGCGAAGAAACCGATCGTCCTCCTTCCGCCGCAGGCGAGCGCCGACGCCGCGAGTGCTGGCTTTCGAGATTTTCGTCATCGAATTTCAAACGGGAGTTGCGAACGGGATGGCGCGGGCATCGTCGGCTGGTGTATTTCGTCTGCGGCCGCGGCGAGCCGCCCTATCGGCGTCCAGCAAGGCATCGGCCGCGCGCAACATGCTCGCCGGCTGCGAACCCTGCAAGACCGAGTCATTTTTCATCGGCCGTCTCCTTCCGACACGCCAACATCACCCGCGCGTCGCGCGGGAGTGGACCACAGCTTGCGAACCCTGCAAAGCCCAAAATGGGATCGGGTTTGGGGCACAAAACCGGTAGCAGCGGGTGGCGGCAAAGTACCCGCCGACTCTTTTTTGCGCGCAACGGCTTCAGTCGGGAGTCGCGAGGCCAACGGATCGCTTAGCCACGTACAAGATCCTTCGGATAATAAGGCATTTCGCGAAATGCTTCGTCGTCGATTGCAAAGACTTTGGCGACCGCGGCGGCTTCAATCGACCAGTAGCCGAAAAAGCCGCCGCCTTCGGGCCCTTTGTGGCAGTTATACCAGTAAGTGTTCGTCAGGCTTTTGTACCAAGTCTTCAAAAACTGCGCCATGAGGGCTTGTCGAGAGTCGCCCGAAGCGTCAATCGCTTTGAACAATGGCTCATATGGCTTTGGATGGAGCAAATTGCCCGCGGCCGGTCGTGCGGTCACGCGGATCGCAACCAGCCGTTCGAACAGCGGGTCCTTGCCTTCGTTGCCGATGCATTCGAGCAGGCGATCGAGCAAAGGCGCCTCTATCCCGAACAGGAGGGCGAAGGACAACAGCCATAAAGACACGACATAGTGGTCGATAACCGAGAAATCATTGACCTCGGAATTTGGACAGGCGAGATATCGCTCCCATGCCGAAACGATCGGACCGAATTTGCTCTTGAGGCCGTCAATATCCCCACCACGGGAATAGTCCAGAAAAATCAGCTGATAGCTATTGCGGAAATTCGCGTACAAAAAAACCTCAGGCTTCGTATATATGGCGGGCTGATCCTGCAATTTACGCAACCGATCCCGTACCGACTTTTCGAGATATTCAATCTTGCCGTCGAAGTAGTCATTCGACATCAATGGTTCGCGCTTTGTCATCTTGGGGCCTCCGAACCTTCCCTTGCCGATAGTCGCTCATATTACGATTGCTCAACCCTTGGTAGATTGATTGTCGGAGTGGACCACAGCTTGCGAACCCTGCAAAGCCCAAAATAGGGCAAACGCGGGCAGGCTCGAGGGGCTATCTGTGCGCGATCAGATCGATCTCGACAATGCCGCCCCGCGCGAGGGCCGTAACGCCGACGGTTGTGCGCGCGGGCAACCGATTGCGCGGGAAATACTCGAGGTAGATCCGATTGAATTCCGCATAGTCCCGCTCGAAATGCGCGAGGAAGACCCTCACGCAGAGCACGTGCTCGAGGCCGCCACCTGCACCCGCAAGCGCTCGCTTGAGATTGTCGAAGACCTTGTGCGTCTGTGCCGCGATCCCATCGGGAAGCGGCCGCCGATCGTCGTCCGGATCGGTTGCAAGCTGGCCGGTAACGAAGAGCTAGCCATCGAGCTCGACCACGTGGCTATAAGGTCCGACCGGCTTCGGCGCATTTGCGATCATGTGGAATATAGGTGCCGCCATTTTTCGTCCCTCTCGTGACTAGATCCGAGTGCGGAGTCTGCCTCGCTGCGGGCTCGGGGTGCGCTATCCCCTTCATTGCTCAGATCGCGCGAAGGCGCAAGCCGGCACTCGCGGTTGGCGCACAGCCGGCGCTCAAGCCCCTTCAGTGCAGCTTCACGACGGGATCGGTGTGCCGCGTGATCATTCGCGCCAGTGTATCCAAGAAGGTTTTGGTGAATCCATGCAGCGCCATTTCGTGCATCTTGTAGAGCGAGCGATACATCAACATGGCAAAATAGCCTTCGATGAGAAAATTCTTGCCGATCAGGAAGCCCATCAGATTCCCGACCGTGCTGTAATCGCCGAGCGAGATCAACGATCCGAAATCGCGATA
Source organism: Alphaproteobacteria bacterium (assembly GCA_036521815.1). Lineage (GTDB taxonomy): Bacteria > Pseudomonadota > Alphaproteobacteria > JACZXZ01 > JACZXZ01 > DATDHA01. Next base: position 5,246 of record DATDHA010000360.1, read on the forward strand.
CCTGAAGGGCTTGAGCGGCTTGCCCTCTAGGCGACGGCGAAGTTGCTTGACGAGATGGGACGCCTGCTGATGGGCAGCCTGGGCGCGGGGCGGCACCGGGGTGGAATAGCCTTCGCGCGGACAGGCGGCACAATCGCCCATCGCGAAGACGTCCGGGTCTCGCGTCGCCTGGAGCGTGGGTGTCACGACGAGCTGCTTGCTGCGGGTAACCTCGAGACCATCGAGGTCGCGCAGAACGTCGGGCCCCTGGACGCCGGCCGCCCAGACGACAAGTTCCGACGGGATGACATCCCCGCTCGCGAGCGTAACACCGTCGCGGCGCACTTCGGTG
>DATDHA010000361.1:0-13834 GCA_036521815.1 Alphaproteobacteria bacterium
GGCATGGACCCGATGGTGCGGCGCAAGGCGAAAGCGATCAATTTCGGCATCATCTACGGCATCAGCCCATTCGGCCTCGCGCGTCAGCTCGGTATTCCCCAGGGCGAGGCCGCGGAATACATCAAGGCCTACTTGGCTCGCTATCCGGGCATCCGCGACTATACGGACGGCACGAAGGAGCGCGCGCGCAAGCAGGGCTTCGTGACGACGATCTTCGGGCGCAAGATTCACACGCCCGGCATCAAGGACCCGAATCCGGCGCGTCGCAGTTTTTCGGAGCGTGCCGCGATCAACGCACCACTCCAGGGAGGTGCGGCCGATATCATCAAGCGGGCCATGATCCGCGTGCCCGAGGCGATGGCGCATGCGAAACTCACGGCACGCATGCTTCTCCAGGTCCATGACGAGCTGCTTTTCGAGGTGCGCGAGGCGGAAATCGAGCGCACGATCCAAATCGTGCGCAAGGTGATGGAGAATGCCGCAAACCTGAGGGTTCCGCTCGTCGTCGATGCAGGTGTCGCCGACAATTGGGCGGATGCCCATTGAAGGAGGTGTGACGTGAGCGCCCTTAAGGCAAAAGCCGAAAAGCTCCTGGCGTTGCACGCCGGGCCGAAGCTCCTGCTGCTGCCGAACGCCTGGGATGTGGCGAGTGCGGTCATGCTAGTCCGTGCCGGTTTCTCCGCGATTGCGACGACGAGTTCGGGTGTTGCCGCTTCGCTCGGCTATCCTGATGGACAGCGTATCAGCCGTGCGGAGATGGCCGACGCGGTTCGCCGGATCGCTGGCCACGTCGACGTACCCGTCAGCGCCGACATGGAGGGCGGCTACGGCCTCAACCCCGATGCGGTTGCCGAGACAGTGCGCGCCACCCTTCAGGCGGGTGCGGTCGGCGCCAATATCGAGGACAGCATCGACGATCCGAAAAGCCCGCTCATCGAATTCTCCCTCGCCGTCGATCGTATTCGCGCAGCCCGCGAGGCAGCCAGTGAGGCCGGAATACCCTTCGTCGTCAATGCGCGCACAGACCCCTACATGAGTCCCGGCGATAAGGGTGCCGCTGCCTTCGACGAGGCTGTCCGCCGCGGCAATGCGTTCCGCAAGGCGGGTGCCGATTGCATTTTCGTACCCGGCGTGGTGGATCGTGACCTCATCGCTCGCCTCATCAATGCGATCAATGCACCCGTTAATATCCTCGGCGGATTCAAGACCCCGCCGATTCCAGTACTGGAATCGCTCGGCGTTCGGCGGGTGACTGTCGGCGGCGGCTTGCAGCGCGCGACCATGGGCCTTGTCCAACGCGCAGCCGAGGAATTGCGCAATGCGGGGACGTTCACTTTTACCGAGCATGCCGTGCCGCACGCGGAGATGAACAAGATTCTCGCCCGCTGATGCACAGCGACCACATCAGGGCGAGCGACGTCACACCCGCCCGGCACAAGTACACGCCCTGTCCCTACCAGTGGCGAACGGGGCCCACGTCAATATGGACGAAGCCCGCGCGCGGATAGTAACCGACGCCGCCCGCCTGCAGCTCCATCGCGAGTTCACGCACGTGGCGCAGATCGTGGTCCGGCGCCCGGAAATCGAGCGCCTGGCCGCGGAGATGGTAACTGTTGCGCGCGTGCGTGCGCCCTTCGCGAACGAGTTCGGCGTTCGTCTTGGGCGAACGATAGCCGCACACGACATCGAGTCCCTTCGCCGTGTCGAGCTTCGTCTGGATTTGGAACATGAGCTCGACAAGCTTGCGGTCCGTCGCGATCGTTGCATCGGTGTGATGATCGCGCAGGATCTTGTCGATTTCGCGCAATGACTCGGAAACGTACCGGCCGTCGGCCCAGAAGGTCGATGCAATACTTTCGCCAGTGTGGAGATTGTAGAGCTTGAGGGTCTTTTCTTTGTCCGACGGTATTGTCCGCGCGAGTGCGCCCATCGGTAGCAGCAGGGCACCTGCAAAAGCGCCCCATCGGAGCAGATCGCGCCGTCGCATATCGCGCGCACGGCCGATCCGCTCGCCTTCGCGATCGTTCGGCATATTCCACCCCCCTCTTGCGACGCCACCCTTTCTAAGGCTCGGAGATCGTGCGTGGTCTCCGTTAAGGGTTGTAGGACTTGAAATTTGTTTTATTTTGGCCCCAAAACCTAACGAAAAATGTCATACACGAAGCGAGCGGGAATGACCAGGAACAATCCGGGGTAATTCAGCACCCGCTCGCGCCTGTTCGTGCGGTGAGCCTTTCCCGCCGCACGAATGCGAGGCGATCAGCCGGAATCAGCTCGGTTATTCGCATCGAGGGTGAAAAAGAACGGAGCCAGGCCAGCGGATGTCTCACGCGGCGGCGTAGATTCCGGCAGCCTTCACGCGCTCGTCCACGTATGACTCGAACTGCTTGAAATTGTTCTCGAAGCGCTGGGCAACTTCACGCGCGGTCCGATCATAGGCATGCTTGTCCTGCCAGGTCTCCTTCGGATTGAGTACCTCGCTTGGAACCTCGGGGCAGCTTTTTGGAATCGAAAGACCGAATTCGTCAAGCCTGACGGTGGAGACCTGCGCGAGCCGTCCGTCGAGGGCTGCGCGTATCATGGCTCGCGTGTGCGCTATGTTCATCCGCTGTCCGGTTCCATAAGCACCCCCGGACCAGCCCGTGTTGACGAGCCAGCACTTCACGTTTTGACGGGCGATCCGCTCACCCAGGAGTTTTGCATAGACCGTCGGATGGCGCGGCATGAAGGGTGCCCCGAAGCAGGTCGAGAACGTCGCCTGGGGCTCCTTACCCAAACCCTTCTCGGTGCCGGCAACCCGTGCCGTGTAGCCCGAAAGGAAGTGATACATGGCTTGCTCAGGGCTTAGCCGGCTGATCGGCGGCAGCACCCCGAAGGCATCGGCGGTGAGCATGACGACGTTGTCGGGGTGATGCGATATCCCGGTCTTGCTCGCATTTGGGATGAAGTCGATGGGGTAGCTCGCGCGCGTGTTCTCCGTGAGGCTTGCGTCGTCGAGGTCGAGGACGCGCGTCATCGGCTCGTAGACGACATTCTCGAGCACCGTGCCGAAGCGGCGCGTCGTCTCGTGGATTTCAGGCTCGGCCTCGGGCGAAAGGCGGATCACCTTGGCGTAGCATCCGCCCTCGAAATTGAACAGGCCTGTTTCCGACCAGCCATGTTCGTCGTCGCCGATCAGCGTGCGGGTCGCATCCGCGGACAGCGTCGTCTTGCCCGTGCCGGAGAGGCCGAAGAAGATCGCCGCGTCGCCATCCGGCCCCACATTCGCCGAGCAATGCATCGGAAGCACGCCGCGCGCCGGCAGCAGGTAATTGAGCACGCTGAACACGGACTTCTTGATCTCGCCCGCATATGACGTGCCGCCGATGAGGACCAAACGCTTCTTGAAATTGGCGAGGATGAAGGTCTCGGAATTGGTGCCGTGCTTGGTCGGGTCGGCGAGGCAGCGCGGCGCTTGGATGACAGTGAAATCCGGCGTGAAAGTCTCGAGCTTTTCAGGTGCGGGCTGGATGAACATGTTGTAGGTGAAAAGATTGTGCCAAGCGCTCTCGGTCACGACTCGCACACGCAGGCTATAGGCCGGATCCGCACCGGCTATGCAGTCCTGGACGAAGGCGTCCTTGCCTTCGAAATGCGCGAGTATGTGCTCATGAAGCGCTTCGAAATGGCTCTCGCCGATTGGGCGATTGATCTTGCCCCACCAGATATTCTCTTTGCTGTCCGGCTCCTCGACGATGAATTTGTCGCTGACCGAACGGCCGGTGTGCTGACCGGTCTCGACGATGAAGACCCCGCCCAGGCCGACCACACCCTCGTCGCGCCGGACCGCCTCCTCGTAGAGGGCCGGGGGGGTGAGGTTCCAATGGGCTGTACGGATCTTTCGCAGCCCGTGAAGGCTCAGTCCATGACGACTGATGACCGGACCCACTTGCTGCATCTATTCATCCTCCCGGTTTCCGGCTCGCGACTTCGCAAGCGCACATTCGCGAGGGAATTTGCCATCGAGCCGACCATGCGCGCGCGCCGCGGTTTAGACTAAACATATGAGATGAAATCTCTCACATGCAACGCAATTGAGACACACGGCCGTTCGCATCTCTGCTTCGCCCAGGGCCTGGCAATCGCGCGTTAGTGTGGCTAGTCCGAAATTCGCCACATCTCGGTGCGGGACCGTGAGCGAATTTCGGATTCAAAGCCACACGAGTAATATGTTGTATCCAGTGTGGTATTCGGATTTGAAGTTCCTAAACGCGGATGCCACCAAAATCATAGGAACTCCAAATCCACCACACTAGGCGGGTCGGGTGGCAGGCAGGCTGCATTCGACGACGTCTTTGGCGTCCAACCAGTGGATGCGGCCGAATCCCGCAACGAGGTGGCCGCCAACGGCGTCGATCCGGTAGAAGCGGAAGTCCTTGAACCCCGCATAGCGCGCAGCACTCGGGTGGCGGGCGAGATAGAGTGCGCGGTCCGCGGAGTCGGTCGTCTCGCGGGCGCGCCCGACCAGCGTGAGACGCGTACCTGCGAGCGGCTCCTCGAGTCCTTCGGTGCCATCGAAAAGGAGGGAGACACGATCGTCGGCCACAATGTTCTTGCTGTGGTCGGCCAGGTCGGAGAGAAGGAGGATCGGTGTCGCATCCGGCCGGCACGCGACCAGGACGAGGGAGGCGTAGGGCCAGCCGGCCGCGAAGTCCCGGCGCAGCACGCTCGCGAGCGTGGCCCGGCCCGAGGCGCGGATAAGGGCGCGCGCGGTAGCCGCAGGCGGCTCGTCCGCCTCACGCCGCACATCCCCGAGCTTGTCGTTGCGTTCTTGCATTGCGCGAAGATTACCCCTCGCAACATCATGCAGCTATCGGCTTAGGCGCTCATTGGCTCGGCTGCGGCGCATGCTGCATGCCGCTCACGGTGCCCGATCCCATGGGCATTTGCCCTTGCGACGATTCCCCTGCCGGCGCACCGGCTACGGGCGACATGGGGGGGGCCGACATGGGTGCGGGCGACATGGGTGCCAAGGCACCGACCGCTTCGACCGGCACGTCCACCGTCACCTGCCCTGCATCCTCGAACGTGAGCGTCATCGGAAAACGCTCACCCTGCTTGAGCGGATGGGCGAGGCCGATCAGCATGACGTGATTGCCGCCTGGCGTGAATACCGCCGGTGCCCCCTGCTTTATCTCGACGTCGGCAAGGGGGGCCATGTCCATCACGCCATTTTCCATCTCGTGGGTCGTGTGAAGCTCGGCGGATTTGGCCATCGGTGTGGAGACGGCGGTGAGCCGGTCGGCTTTTTGGCCATTGTTGGCGATTATGAGGTAGACCACCCCATTGCTGGCGACGCTTGCACGCGCCCAAGGGCGGGCGATGAGAAGGTTTCCAGCCGTGCAATCATTGGCATTCGCAGCCGCCGCGAGAACCAGGCCGAGAGCCGCGAGGGCGAGGCAGGCGAGTTGTCTCATGGCTGGGTTTTTCGCCTGTTCGAGCATTTCGCCTCTGTCTTTTCGCCTGAACTTGACCGTGCATCCCAAGGTGGTCTTTCGAGCCTAACGGGTCAAGCTTTTGCGCGCGCGCGCCGCAACCCGGAATGCGCCGGCAGGGGCTCGTCACCGGATTTGCCTGGAAAAGCCACAAATTAGACCCAATATGGCAAAATAATCGAGGCAAGCAGCGATGCCATCTTCGCCGCGAAGGGGAAACGTCCGCAACGTCCTGTTCCAACCCCCAGCCTTGGATGAGGGAAAATGCCGCCCAAGCGCACGATCGCGCTCGTTGACGACGACCGCAACATCCTGACCTCGGTTGCAATGGCGCTCGAGGCAGAGGGTTTTGCCGTGCGCACCTTCGCGGACGGCGATGAGGCATTGCGTGGAATGACGGCTCAGCCCCCCGATCTCGCTGTCCTCGACATCAAGATGCCGCGCATGGACGGGATGGAATTGCTCTCGCGCCTGCGCAAGAACACCGCCATGCCCGTCATCTTCCTCACCTCCAAGGACGATGAGGTGGACGAGGTGCTGGGCTTGCGCATGGGGGCCGACGACTACATCACAAAGCCCTTTTCTCAGCGCCTGCTTATCGAGCGCATCCGCACCTTGCTGCGCCGGAGCGAACTCAAGGATACGGCGAGCGAGGGGCCGAACGGCGAGTCGATCGTCACGCGGGGCGATCTCCTGCTCGATTCGAGCCGGCATCTCTGCAGTTGGAAAACCAATCCCGTCAATCTCACGGTCACGGAGTTCTTGATCCTCAAGGCGCTTGCGCAGCGCCCTGGGCTCGTGAAAAGCCGCGACCAGCTCATGGACGCCGCTTACGGCGAGCATATTTACGTGGATGACCGCACCATCGACAGCCACATCAAACGGGTGCGGAAGAAACTCAGGGCCGTGGACGATAGTTTCAACGAGATCGAGACCCTCTATGGCATCGGCTACCGCTACAAGGAAGGCTGAGCCGGACTCGGCCTGATGGGCACGGATCATGGCCGTCGAGACTGAATCGCAGCCGCCAGCCGATATCTCCCCCCGCCGGCAGGCGGGCGAAACAAAGACGCTCGATCCCCGCGCCAGGCACGGCCGGCCGAGTGCCGCCCACAAGCGTCGGCCCGCGGTGCTCGTACGCTTCGCGCATTTGCGCTTTGGGCGCTCGCTCATATTCTCCCCGCTCACGCGCCGCATCCTCCTCCTCAACGTCGTGGCTCTTGCGATCCTCGTGATCGGCCTCGTCTATCTCGGCGAGTACCAGCGCAATCTCATTCAGGGGCAACTCGATTCGCTCGCGACGCAGGCGCGCATATTTTCGGGGGCACTCGGCGAGAGTGCCGTCAAGAGCGTTGGCGACGAGCCGCCCGAGCTCCAGGCCGCGGAAAGCCGCATCCTGTTGCGCCGCTTGATCGAGCCGACGCGCGCGCGCGCCAGATTGTTCGACAGTGCCGGCGATCTTGTGGTCGACAGTCGTTATCTCGAAGGGCCGGGAGGTGCCATCCAGATCGAGCCGCTTCCTCCGCCGGACGATCGAAGTTTTTTGCGGCGTCTGCCCGACCGCCTTTATGAATGGTTCGCGGGTGCGGTGAGCCGATTGGGCAACTTGCCGCGCTACCGCGAGCAAGCCCAGCAACATGCGAGCGACTATCGGGAGGTCGTGCGCGCACTCGCCGGCGAGACCGCGACGGTCCTCTACAGCGACGCACCTCACGGCATGGTCCTCTCCGTCGCTGTGCCGGTCCAGCATTACAGGGAGGTCGTTGGCGCTCTCATGGTGTCGCAGGACAGTGCCGAGATCGATGCGGCCATGCGCAGCGTGCGCTTCGACATCCTCAAGGCGTTCGCTGTCGCACTCCTGATCACGGTTTTCCTCTCGTTCTATTTGGGCAGCACCATCGTGCGGCCGATCCGACGCTTGGCGCGCGCGGCAGAGCGCATCGGGCCCGGCCGCGGTCGCGCCGAGGAAATTCCCGATTTCACCGCCCGCCACGACGAGATCGGCTATCTCTCGGCGGCCCTGCGGCGCATGACGACGCAGCTCTCCCAACGCATGGAAGCGATCGAGCGCTTTGCGGCCGATGTCGCCCACGAGATCAAGAATCCGCTTTCATCGCTGCGGAGCGCGGTCGAAACCGCATCGCGCGTCAAGGAGCAGGAGCAGCAGCGCCAGCTCATGGCCATCATCCTTGAGGATGTGCATCGGCTCGACCGGCTGATCTCCGACATTTCCGACGCTTCGCGGCTCGATGCGGAGCTGAACCGCGCCAGCGTCGAGTCGGTCGACCTCGGCGCTTTGCTCGGCATGCTCCGCGATATTTACGGCGATCCGAGCAGGCCGGAATCGCCAAGGCTGCGCCTGCTTGCGGGCGAGGAGGGCGAATTCCTTGTGAGCGGGCTCGAAGGCCGGCTTGCACAGGTGTTCCGGAACCTCATCGAGAACGCGCTCTCGTTCAGCCCATCGGGCGGGACGGTGACGCTCTCCCTGGAGCGCGACGGCGAAATGATCGAGGCTGTCGTCGAGGACGAGGGGCCGGGTCTGCCCGAGGGCAAGTTAGAGACGATCTTCGAGCGCTTCTACAGCGAGCGGCCCGCCGGCGAGAAATTCGGCACCCATTCCGGCCTCGGGCTTTCGATCTCCAAGCAGATCGTGGACGTCCACGGCGGCACGATCCGGGCCGAGAACCGCCGGGACCGGGTTGGGCGGGTCCGCGGCGCGCGCTTTATCGTGCGTTTGCCGGTGCAGACCGAGGGCGATCGGTCTCAGGATTGACAGCGCGAGCTTCCGACGCCACCCTCCCGGCCCATGGCCCCCGAGGTCGCGGGGCTCGGGGCAGGGTTGGGGGAGAGTGGTGCATGATTCAGGTCCATGGGACCTGCGTCGAACTCGCCGGCTTGGCCGTCCTGTTGCGCGGAGCGCCGGGCAGCGGCAAGTCGGACTTGGCGCTTCGGCTGATCGACGGTGGGGCGCGCCTGATCGCCGACGACCGGGTCGATTTGCGCTCGCGCGGCACTGAGCTGATCGCGAGCGCGCCGATACCCATCGCCGGGCGGATCGAGGTGCGCGGATTGGGCATCGTCGAGGTAAGCACCGTCGCCGAGGCGCGCCTTGGGCTCGTGGTGGATCTCGTAGCCCCCGGCCGCGTCGAGCGGTTGCCGGAGTCCGCCGCGTGCGATTTTTTAGGCATCCAGGTCCGCCGTCTGGAACTCGTGCCGTTCGAGGCGTCCGCCGCCGCCAAGATCAGGATGGCGGCGCGCGGTTTCGTCCACCACCCTGCCGCGGGCGCTCTATAATGGCCGCTCGATGACCGAATCCGTCGCCATTTCCGAAGCGTCGACCTCCCCCCGCAAGGACCCACCGGGCGCCTCGGCGGGGAATGCGGCCAAGGTCGTGCTCGTGACCGGTCTCTCGGGTGCCGGACGGTCGACCGCACTCAAGATTCTCGAAGACCTCGGCTACGAGGCGGTCGACAACCTTCCGCTCTCGCTCCTTTCGAGCCTTGTGCGCCCCGGCGATCGCCTCGGCCGGCCGCTCGCGATCGGGGTCGATATCCGAACCCGCGATTTCGCGGTCGATCCGCTTCTGCGCGTGATCGACGGCCTGATGACGCAGACCGGCGTGGCCCCAAGCCTTCTCTTCGTCGATTGCGAGGACGAGGCGCTGCAACGCCGATTCACGGAGACACGGCGGCGCCATCCGCTCGCGGACGACCGCCCGGTCGTCGACGGCATCCGGCTCGAGCGCGCGCTCATGGCGCGGCTTCGGGAGCGGGCAAACGTCGTGATCGATACGACAAGCATGAAACTCGGCGAATTCAAGCGGGCAATGAAGGGGTATTTCGGCCTCGACGGCGGCCCGGACCTTCTGGTGACGGTGATGTCATTTTCCTATCAAAACGGCGTGCCGCGCGAGGCCGACATCGTCATCGATACGCGGTTTCTCGACAATCCGCATTACGTGCCGGAGCTTGCCCCGTTGTCCGGCAAGGATGCGGCGGTCGCCGCTTATGTCGCGAAGGATCCGGGCTTCGCACCTTTCCTCGCCGGGTTTGAAGGCTGGCTTGCACCCCTCATTCCGCGCTTCGAGCGCGAGGGCAAGAGCTATCTCACCATTGCAATCGGCTGCACGGGCGGCCGGCATCGCTCCGTCGCGGTCGCGGAAACGGTCGCGGCATGGTTTCGCGGACTCGGTCGGCAAGTTTCCCTGCGGCATCGGGATATCGACCGCCAGCGGGACACTTGAGCCCAAAGCGCAATAAAGGGATCGCTCATGATCGGCATGGTTCTCGTCACCCACGGCAATCTCGCGAAGGAGTTCATCTCCGCGCTCGAGCATGTGGTCGGGCCGCAAAAACGCGTCGGGGCCGTCTGCATCGGGCCGGACGACGATATGGAAAAGCGGCGCGAGGATATCCTGCGCTCGGTGGCGGAGGTCGACGACGGAAGTGGTGTGGTGCTCTTGACGGACATGTTCGGGGGCACGCCGTCGAACCTTGCCATCTCCATCATGGACAACGCGAAGGTCGAAGTTATCGCTGGCGTCAATCTGCCGATGCTGATCAAGCTCGCGAGCATTCGCCAGACCGAAAGCCTCGCCAAGGCGGTATCGGCGGCACAGGAAGCGGGCCGCAAATACATCAACGTGGCATCGGCACTCCTGGCAGAGGAAAAGGACAAGCGATGAACGAGAGTGTTCCCGATGCCGGGGTGAGTGCCCCGGCGTTGAGCCGCACCCTCCTGATCTGCAATCAACGCGGGCTGCACGCGCGTGCAGCGGCACGCTTCGTGAAATGTGCCGACCAATTCGACGCGGAGGTCACCGTCACGAAGAAGGACAACGTGGTCTCCGGGCTTTCGATCATGGGATTGATGATGCTGGGGGCTGGGCCGGGAACGACAATCGAAGTGACGGCATGCGGGCCGGAAGCGCTCGAAGCGCTCGAAGCGCTCGCGGCACTCGTCGCCAGCAAGTTCGGCGAGGACGAGTGACGACGAAGGCGAAAAAATCGACCGGGCATGGAACCGAGAGACGCGAAGGTGCTCACGGGTCGATATTCGCCTCGAAAGAGGGCGAGCGCGTCTTCCAAGGCCCTGGCGTTTCTTCCGGGGTGGCGATCGGTCCCGCCCACGTTCGGGAAGCCGGTGCGCTCGAGGTTCCTGAATACGCGATACCGGCGCCGAAGGTCGAGGCCGAGCAGGGGCGCCTTGCCGCGGCGATTGAGCTATCGAAGAAGCAAGTCCACAAGCTCAAGGCCAAGGCGGCGGCCCTCCGGGGTGCTGCGGCGGAGGAGCTCGGCTATCTCCTCGATGCGCATCTTCAGATGCTGACCGGATCGCGGCTCGTGCGCGGTGCGGACCAGCGCATCCGGCGCGACCATATCAACGCGGAAGCTGCCGTCCAAGCGGAGATCCACGAGATCGGCAAGGGCTTCAGCCAAATGGATGACGCCTATTTCGCGAGCCGCGTCGACGACATCCGCGAAGTCGGCGCGCGCCTCGTGCGCAATCTCTTGCAGAAACCCTATCACGCGTTCTCCGATCTTCCGCTCGGAAGCGTCGTCATCGCGGAAGAGCTGACCCCGGCCGACACGGCCTTGCTCGATCCCACGCGCGTGAGCGGTTTTGCCACCGTGCTTGGCGGCCCGCAAAGTCATACGGCCATTATGGCGCGCTCGCTTGGCCTGCCGGCGGTGCTCGGCGTCGCCGGGCTTTTGGGCGGTGCCGCACCTGGTACGATGGTCGTGATCGACGGCACCAACGGGCGCGTCGTCGTCAATCCGAGTGCCAAGACGCTCGCCGAGTACGAGGAGCGTCAGCGCGAGCTGCTGCGCGAGCGCCGCCAGCTCTCGCGGCTTGCGAGACTTCCCGCCGAGACGCAGGACGGCGTTCAGATCCTTCTCCAGGCCAATGTCGAGCTGCCGCGCGAGGTCGACCATGCGCGCGAGGCTGGTGCCGAGGGTATCGGGCTCCTGCGCACGGAATTCCTCTTCATGAACCGCGAGGATCTTCCCGGCGAGGAGGAGCAATATCGCGAGCTCAAGGCATTCGTCGAAGGCATGGATGGACGCCCGGTGACGATTCGAACGCTCGACATCGGCGGGGACAAGCTTGCCGATTCGCTCGGCGGCCTGTTCGGCCAGTCGCCCAATCCGGCCCTCGGCCTCCGGGCCATCCGTCTTTCGCTCAAGCGGGTGGAGTTGCTCGAGACCCAGCTCGCCGCCATATTGCGCGCGGGCGCGCACGGCCCAATCCGGATCCTCTTGCCGATGATTTCCTCGGTCGCCGAGGTGCGGCAGGTAAAGGTGGTTCTCAAGAAGGTGCGCGCGCGGCTCATTCGCCAGGGCATTAAGATCGACGTCGAGCCGCCCAAGCTCGGCGTGATGATCGAGGTCCCGGGTGCAGCGCTCTCCGCGGACGCGCTCGCCATGGAAAGCGATTTCTTCGCGATCGGGACGAACGACCTCACGATGTACACGCTTGCCATCGACCGCAGCGACGAGCAGGTGGCACACCTCTATAACCCGCTTCATCCTGCGGTTCTGCGCCTCATCCAGTTCGCCGCGGGGTCAGCACTGCGCGCGCGCATCCCGCTCTGTCTTTGCGGCGAGATCGCGGGCGACCCGCGCTACACGTCGCTGCTCCTTGGCCTCGGCATCCGCGATCTGTCAATGTCGGTCAGCGCCTTGCCGCGCATCAAGCAGCGCATTCGCAACTTGGACCTGCGCGAGGCGACGCGGCGGGCCGAACTCATCATGAACCAGTGGGACACGGGCCGCATCGCAACCCTACTCGACGATTTCGACGCGCTGGCCTAAAGGCTTCCCGACATAGCCGGCACCCGCTCAGGTGCCATGCGCTACTCGCAGCCGGGGATTCGCTCGATCGCACGTCGCTCGCCGACCCGATAGGTGAGAACCACCTCGCCATCGGTCGCGAACAGCAATGCGCGCTTGCCATCCGCGCTCGACACGATCATGTAATGGCCTTCGGGGAAATCCGGATCGGGGCTTTCGAGAATCGGCGGCGGATAGAGCGACCTGATCCGCTCCTCGCTATCGCCGATCTTCGCACCTCGATCGGTCGCGATGCTCTGATCTTCGATGTCGATGCGCTCGATGGCATTGTGCACGGCCATGAAGTGCACTTGCCCCATTCCGCTGCTCGGCCAGGCGCGTTTGCAGGGCATATTCTCGTTGCCGAACGAATCGACGGCGAGCGGGATGCCGAGTGCCTTCTCGACTTCGGGAATCGTCATGCCGATCAGCACCGGCCCAAGCCCGTCAAAGCTGGCCCGCGCGCCGTCGAGATTGGCAGCCCCACCCAAGCCCGTGAGCAGCCACATGGCACCCACGCCAAAAATCGCGGCAACACCCCCACGCCACATGTTTGCTTCCCCCGGTTCGAGCCGCTCTCCCGCTTCGCTAAAGATGGGGAACGGACGCGCGGATTGCCATTGCAAATCCAGCTATAGGCGAAACATAACAATATAAAGATTTCTTTATATTTGCCTTGCGGCCACGCCTTGCCGCTGGTATAGACGCGCATCGTCGGCCTGTCGCCGCATGCCTCGGTGCGGCCGGCCGCGTCTTATTTCGTCCTCAGGAGAACGCTCCATGCCCGCCGCCAAGCTCGCCGTGAAGTCAGCCAAAAACAAGGACTATGCCGTCGCCGATATCGCACTTGCGGAGTGGGGCCGGCGCGAGCTCGCTATCGCGGAGACCGAGATGCCGGGCCTGATGGCGGTGCGCGCCGAGTACGGCAAGAAAAAGCCGCTCAAGGGGGCGCGGATCGCGGGCTCCCTCCACATGACGATCCAGACAGCGGTCCTCATTGAAACGCTCAAGACGCTTGGCGCCGACGTGCGCTGGGCCTCGTGCAATATCTACTCGACCCAGGATCACGCCGCGGCGGCGATCGCGGCGTCGGGCACGCCCGTCTTCGCGTACAAGGGCGAAGGCCTTGCCGAATACTGGGATTTTACCCACCGTATCTTCGAATGGGCCGATGGCGGCACACCCAACATGATCCTGGACGATGGCGGGGATGCAACACTCCTCGTCCATCTCGGCATGCGCGCGGAGAAGGATGCTTCGGTGCTTGCCAATCCACACAACGAGGAGGAAGAAGCGCTTTACGCCGCGATCAAGAAACGGCTCAAGTCGCGGCCGGGCTTTTATTCACGGATTGGTGCGGCGATCAAGGGTGTCACCGAGGAGACCACGACCGGCGTCCATCGCCTCTATCAAATGGCGAAAGATCGCACGCTGCTCTTTCCGGCGATCAACGTGAACGATTCGGTCACCAAGTCGAAATTCGACAACCTCTACGGCTGCCGCGAATCGCTTGTCGACGGCATTCGC
>DATDHA010000362.1:0-5642 GCA_036521815.1 Alphaproteobacteria bacterium
GATAGCGGAGCACCATCGCGGTCACCCGCCGGGCGGAAAAGGCGCTCGGCTCGCGCCGCGCCAGCACCTCGGGCTCGGATGCGGCTGTCGTCATTGGGCGGCGACCTCGTCGGGACGGCGTGCGATATCGAGGAAGACTTCCTCGAGGGTGCGCCGGCCGTAGCGCGCAACGAGTTCGGCCGGAGAGCCGCGATCGACGATGCGCCCCGATTTCATCATCAGCACGTCGGAGCAAAGACGCTCGACCTCTCCCATGTTGTGCGAGGCGAGCAGGATCGTGGCCCCCGTGCGCGCGCGATAACGCTCGAGATAGCTTCGGACCCAATCCGCGGTGTCGGGGTCGAGGGAGGCGGTGAGCTCGTCGAGCAGCAACAGCTCGGGGCGATTGAGAAGCGCCTTCGCAAGGGCGATGCGGCTGCGCTGACCGGCGGAAAGCGATCCCGTCGGGCGGTTCATGAAGGGGATGAGCTGCAGCTCTTCGGCAATCTCCTCGATGCGCGCGCGCACTTGCGCCAGCCCATAAAGACGACCGTAGACCGAGAGGTTCTCATAGGGTGTCAGCCGCCGCGGCATTTCCACGTAGGGCGAGGAGAAGTTGATGCGGTGAAGCACGCGGTAGCGGTGACGCAGCATGTTTTCGCCGAGGACTTCGATGCTGCCCTCGCTCGGCAAAAGGAGGCCCAGAAGCATCGAAAGCGTCGTCGTCTTGCCGGCACCGTTTCCGCCGAGGAGTGCCACCGTCTCGCCCTGGGGGACGACGAAGCTCACGCTATCGACCGCGACGACCTCGCCGAAGCGCTTGGCGAGTGCCGTCACCCGGATCACGGCCGTCGGTGCGGAGGATGCGAACATCGCGGCAATATGGGTCGAGTGCCGGGCGATGCCAAGTGCGGATTTACCGGCTGCGGATTTATCGCCAATGTCGGGTCCCGCTCGGTTGGCCGGGCTTTGCATCCGGGCTAAACTCCCGCCTCTGCGGTCGAAGGAGATGAACAATGGCCGTCGCTCATGCCATGGCCGAACCTGTGGGGCGTCAGGATCGGCGCGAAATGCGCAATCCAAGCCCCGTCAAGCAGCGCACGCTTGTCCTCATCCGCTGGATCGCGGTCGGCGGACAGGCGGCGACACTCTGCATCGTCCATTTCGGCATGGGCATGCCCCTGCCGATCGTCTCGGCCCTTGCCGTGGTCGGCGCATCTGCTTTATTGAATCTCCTCGTCGGACGCGGGCGGGGCATGCGCGCACGCCTCTCGAATGTGGGTGCGACGCTTTATCTCGCTTACGACGTGCTGCAACTCACGGTCCTTCTTTGCCTCACGGGCGGGCTCGTCAATCCCTTCGCGATCCTGATCCTCGCACCGGTCATGGTCTCGGCGACGGTACTCTCCCGGACGAGCACGGTCGCCCTTGGCCTGCTGACGGGGCTGTGCGTCTCCGCACTTGCCTTCATCCGCCTCCCGCTGCCGTGGCCGGACGGTCCGTTCACGCCGCCGGCCCTCTACGTCATGGGGATATGGCTTGCCATCCTCTCGAGCGCCATGTTCATCAGCGCCTATGTCGGGAGTGTCAGCGAGGAGGCACGGCGCATGTCGGAAGCACTCGGCGCCACTCAGCTCGCCCTCGCGCGCGAGCAGCGTCTTGCGTCCCTCGGTGCCTTGGCCGCGGCCGCGGCGCACGAGCTTGGAAGCCCGCTTGCGACCATCGCGGTCACGAGCAAGGAACTCGCGCGCGATTTGCCTGTGGGGAGTGCCTTGCGCGAGGACGTCGACCTCCTCATCAGTCAAAGCGTGCGCTGCCGCGACATCCTTGCCGAACTTGGGCGCGCCCCCGAAGCCGACAAGGATTCACCCTTCGGGAACATGCCGCTTTCCGCCCTGGTCGAGGATGCCGCCGAACCGCACGGCAATCCCGCGATCAAGCTCGTCCTCGATGCGGCACCCGCGGCGGGGGCGCCGGAGGACTCGCCCGAACCTATCCTGTCGCGCAGTCCGGAGATCGTGCACGGGCTCGGCAATCTGATCCAGAACGCCATCCAGTTCGCGCGGAACGAGGTCGTCGTCCGGCAGCGGTGGGATTTCAACGAGGTCGTCGTCGAGGTCATGGATGACGGGCCGGGCATTCCGTCCTACCTGCTCGAGCGAATCGGCGAGCCCTATGTCTCGGGCCGCGATCACGGCGGGCATCACATGGGCCTTGGCGTCTTCATCGCCCAGAACCTGTTGGCGCGGACCGGCGGCGAGCTCCAATTCTCCAATCGGCCCGAGGGCGGGGCGAACGTCGCGGTCCGTTGGGCGCGCGGCACAATCGAACGTGCGGCTGAGCGAGAGGGTGGAACATGAGCGAACAGCCTGGGGAGACTCTGGCCGCCGCGACGCCGAACGAGGGGGAGCCAAGTCTTCTCATCGTCGACGACGACGAGCCGTTCCGCACGCGGCTCGCGCGCGCGATGGAGCGACGGGGCTATCGCGTGACGACGGCGGACAGTGTTGCAAGCGGAATCGAAACGGCACTCGCCACACTGCCTGCCTTCGCCGTCGTCGATCTGCGTCTCGGCGAGGGGAGCGGGCTCGACGTGGTCAAGGCGCTGCGCGAGGTGCGCGCCGACGCGCGCGTCGTCATGCTCACGGGCTACGGCAATATTGCGACCGCGGTCGCCGCGGTGAAGGCGGGTGCGCTCGACTATCTGCCAAAGCCGACCGACGCCGACCAGATCGAGGCCGCACTCCGGGTGAGTTGCCGCCCCTTGCCGCCCCCGCCCGATCATCCCATGTCGGCGGACCGGGTGCGGTGGGAGCATATCCAGCGAGTTTTCGAACAATGCGGTCGCAACGTGTCGGAGACGGCACGGCGGCTCAACATGCACCGGCGCACCCTCCAGCGCATCCTCGCCAAATATGCGCCGCGCGAGTAGATTTGGATTCCGGTGCCGATTTCAGCCGTGAAAGATCATCCGGCTGAGGACGAAAAGGGCTACAAGCCCGATGGCGCCGATCCCGATGAGCTTCACGAGGAGCCACGCAAGGCCGTCCGACGTATTGGCCCGAGCGCCGGCAACCGCGAGAGGGCGCGCTCCGGCGCCGTGACGCGAATCCCGTGCTTCCTTGACTTCCTTCTGGACCTGGATTTTGCGCTCGAGGGCCTCGGCGTTCGTGTCGTCGACCAGCGACTGGCGGAACACGACGCGGGATTTGAGCTCGCCATCGTCGCCGAAGCGTTCCTCGACGACGCGCATAGCCGTGGCGCGGCGCGAGCCGAGGAGACGTTTTGCCATGTCCACGGCGAGTTCCTTGTCGTCATAGATCGAATCGATCTTCCAGTTGCCCGCCTGGAAGCTTTGCAATTCGAATGACGTCAAACTCTTTTGAGCGTTACTCGACATACGACATGTCCCTTGGCCGGATCGCCCCTCCTGTGCGCTTCATTGTCCCTTGACCCTGCAGCTCCCGACGCCGAGCAGGGTGTTGATCATCAAGCCGTCGTCGCTGAGCGGCGCCATGACGCTACGAAACACGGTCGCCGCACCGCTCAGATTCACGAACGCGCCGCCGATCGCGATCGGGCCTCGCCAGCGCCAACTCGGTCTCGCCGGTGCCAACGATCCGCAAGGGGCGCAATATCCCGCCTAATCCTACGGTTCGAACGGTTAACGAAGTCTTGTTTTGTGTCATGGCATCGGATCGGGCTCGCACCGGCTTGTCGTAGGCGCCAGGGTTCAGGCCCGACTCAAGCCCGCAGGGACCGGGCAAATCCTCGATTTTTGGCCATGCCGCTCCGCTCGCATGAGGATTGCAGGGCCGCCCGACGTTGCCTATCTCATAGAAAGTGCGGTTCGGCGCCTTCGGCACCGGGGGCCTTGCCCGGACTGCTTCTTGCATGGATCGGCTGAGGCCAAGGAGATCGACAAGGACATGATTCGGCGGCTGATCGATCCGCGTCGGCATGAAATCCAGCACCTGGCGGAGGTGCCGCCCGATACCCGCATCTATGCGGTCGGCGACATCCACGGACGCGCCGACCTGCTCGAACGCCTCCACGCCCAGATCGCGGCGGATGCACGGGCCTCTTCGGCCGCACGCAAACGCATCGTCTATCTCGGCGACTATGTCGACCGCGGGATGCAATCGCGGCAAGTCGTCGACCTCCTTCTCGAAGGACCGCTCGAGGGATTTGAGGCGGTCCATCTCAAGGGCAATCATGAGGAATTCCTCCTTCGCTTCCTCGAAGACGCGATGATCGGGCCAGGCTGGTTCGTCAACGGTGGCGAGGCGACGCTCTATAGCTATGGCGTGCGGGCACCTGAGCTGAGCGCCAATCTCGGCCGACTCGAGCATATGCATC
Organism: Alphaproteobacteria bacterium; assembly: GCA_036521815.1. Taxonomy (GTDB): domain Bacteria; phylum Pseudomonadota; class Alphaproteobacteria; order JACZXZ01; family JACZXZ01; genus DATDHA01. The sequence continues at coordinate 4,339 of DATDHA010000362.1, forward strand.
GACAATTTCGCGAGCTTCTGCCTGCGACGCATCTGCGCTTTTTCCGCAATCTCGCGCGCTTGCACGTCGAGGGCGGATATCTATTCGTGCATGCGGGGATCCGGCCCGGAATTGCACCCGAAGCGCAGCGCGACGACGATATCCTGTGGATTCGAGAGGTCTTCCTCAACGATGGACGGGATCACGGGAAGATCGTCGTTCACGGCCACACCATCAACGACGAACCCCAAGTGCGCCACAATCGCATCGGGATCGACACGGGTGCTTACGCAACCGGCGTGCTCACGGCACTCGTGCTTGAGGGCACGGATCGCAAATTCCTGCAAACCTCCGACTGAGCCGTTCCGGCAGGCAGCGCCGTTTGGCCTTCGAAACAACTCTTCGGGCCGGGATGGCGCAAGCGACACCTTGCCGCTGCGACCCGTGGCCGGAAACGGCAAGAACATCCTGGACTATCTCCCGGGGACATTTGATATTGGCGCCGCTGGTGATATCGGCGCCGCTGGTGATATTGGCGCCGCTGGAAGCGGCACGAAAATGGCCCAATCGTCGCCTTCCAATGGGGAATGCCGTTGATACTTCCCGTCGTCCGTGCGTTCGTCGCGATTCTCGCGAATTTTACGCGGCCTCGTGGAGCATAGCCGGATGAGTACCGTCGATCGCTCCGCCCTTGCCGCCAAGGCCGAGTCCCTCGCCGGGGTCCGCGTCCTCTGTCTCGGGGACGTGATGCTCGACCGCTATGTCTATGGTGCGGTCGAGCGCGTTTCGCCCGAAGCTCCGATCCCCGTGCTGCGCATCGAGCGCGAGCGCAGCATGTTGGGCGGTGCCGGCAACGTGGTGCGCAACCTTGCGGCCCTCGGGGCGTCGGTGCGGTTTCTCTCGGTTCTCGGCGACGATGCGACCGGTCGGGAGATTCGAGCGCTGCTTGCGGCGGAAAGCCGCGTCGAGCCCGCTCTCATTGACGAAACCGGCCGCGATACCGGTGTAAAGACGCGCTTTGTCGCGGGCACGCAGCAGCTTCTTCGCACCGACCAGGAAACGCTCCGCCCGATCGGAGCGGCAAGCGAAGGCGCACTTCTCGCACAACTCGCCGCCGCGATCGGCGACGTCGAGACCGTCATCCTCTCGGATTACGGCAAAGGTGTCCTGACCCCGAAGATTGTCGCCGAGACGATCAAGCTCGCCCGTGCCAAGGGCAAGCGCGTGATCGTCGATCCCAAAGGCATCGACTACATCCGCTATCGCGGCGCTTTCCTCGTGACACCCAATCGCGCGGAACTCGCGGCCGCCACGCGCATGCCGAC